>DATFPL010000028.1:0-6995 GCA_035264845.1 Candidatus Limnocylindrales bacterium
ATCGCCGACCGCCAGTGCCGCGCCCTTGCCGCCGCCGGGTCCGCAATCACCGCCGACGACCTCGCGGCGCACCGCTCGACATGGACGCAGCCCATCGCGACGACGTACCGCGGCGTTCGCGTCACGACACACCCCCCGAACAGCTCAGGCGTCGTGGCGCTCGAGCTGCTCAACATCCTGGAGCGGTTCGAGCCGCCGGCGCCGGAGACGTTCCCGGCGGGCGACGCGCGCTGGATCCACGTCGGCATAGAGGCGTCGAAGCTCGCGATGGCGGACCGCGACGCGCAGCTGACGGATCCGGAGCATTACGACGTCCCCGTCGACCGGCTCGTCGACAAGGGCTACGCGGCGGATCTCGCTGCGCGCATCGACGGTGACCGCGCCGCGCGCCCGCCCGCGGCTACCGTTCCGCGCGGTGGCGGCACGATCTATCTCGCGACGGCCGATGCCGACGGGAATGCGGTGAGCCTCATCGAGTCGAACTACATGGGCTTCGGGTCGGGCGTCGTCGATCCCGATACGGGCGTCCACTACCAGAATCGCGGCTCGTTCTTCAGCCTCGATCCCGACCACCCAAACGTCCTCGCGCCCCGCAAGCGGACGCTCCACACGCTCATGCCCGCAATGCTGTTCGACGAGCGCAACGGCCGCGTTGGCGGCAGCCCGTGGGTCGTCGTCGGATCGATGGGCGGCGATGCCCAGCCGCAGATCCATGCCCAGGTCGTTTCCGGCCTCGTCGACGGCAACCTCGACGTCCGTTCCGCGGTGTCCGTCCCGCGCTGGTTCGTCGAGCCCGACGAGCACTTCGCGCCACCGGTAGAGGTGCGGGCGGAGCCTCGCTTCGGCGCGGGCGTCCTCGACGCGCTTCGCGCGATGGGCCATCCGGTCACCGAAACCGAGCCGTTCGACGGCTGGCTCGGACACTGCCACGCGATCGAGCTCGTCGACGGCGGCCCGACCGTCGGCGGGTCGTTCGCGGCCGCGACGGATCCTCGCTCGACGGGCCTGCCCGCCGTCCGCTGAGGGCGCCGTGGGTGCCATCGCCCGCTCCTGACCCTCGCAGATTCGGTGGCTATACTCCGCAGGCCGGTGGCGGGCAGCGCTCACACGACGCCGCCACCGGCGATCACCGCGAGGAGGGGCGGGGACGGTGACGTCGAACGTCGGGCAGAGCTACCCGTACACGAGCGAGACCGAGATCGATCGCGCCGCCGCGATCGCGCGCGTCGTCGCAGCCCACGAGGGCCTGGCCGACACGATCCGCTCGGAGTCGACGCCGCTCGACGAGAACGACCGCTGGTGGGTCTGGAAGTGCCCGACGAAGGGCTGCAACGGGCTGCTGCACGCGGCCGGCTACGCCCGCGAGAAGCACGCCGTGTACGTGGTCTGCGACGGGACCTGCGGCAAGACGTTCCTTCGCTGACGGTTCGCGTTCCGTGACGGCCCCGGCGGCGCCGTCGCTCGCCGAGTCGCGGCGCCGGCTCATCACCGACTCGCTTGGCATCGCCGCGTCCGCGGTCGCGTTCGGGTTCGTCTACGGGTTGGCCGCGCAACGCGCGGGCTTCTCCCCCCTTGATGCCGCGGCGATGAGCGTCCTCGTCTTCGCCGGCGCGGCGCAGTTCGCCGCCGTCGGGTACATCGTGGGTGGGCTGGCGTGGCCCGCGATCGTCGTCCTGACCGGGCTCCTGAACGCGCGGCATCTGCTCTACTCCGCCGCGCTCGCGCCATGGCTCCGCGACGTGCCACTGGTCCGCCGCGCGGTCATGGCGCACCTGCTGACGGACGAGGCGTTCGCACTGTCCATCGCCCACTTCACGCGCATCGGGCGGACGGATGAGCGGGGCTACTGGATCGCCGCCGTCGGTGCGACCGCGATTCCCTGGAATGTCGCGACACTCGCGGGCGCACTTGCGGGACAGCAGATCCCCAGCCCGGAACGCTTCGGGCTCGACATCGTGTTCCCCGCGGCCATGGTCGGGCTCGCGGCCGGGCTGCTCGCCGGTCGGCGCGAGGTCGTCGCCGCGATCGCGGGCGCGGTCATCGGGGTCGGCGTGGCGCTCGCCGTGGCGCCCTCGGTCGGCATCATCGCGGGTGGGGTCCTCGGCCCCCTCGTCGGGCTCGTCGTGCCGCGCCGGCCGGCGGACGCGGAGACGGAACTGGGGTCGCGCGATTCGGCAGCACGATTTTCGATGCCCGGCGGCGTACATCGAAGTTCGGTGGATCGGGACGCGGCCCCGTGACCATCGGGCTCGTCCTGCTTGCGGCGCTGATGTTCGTCGTGACGTATCCCGTCCGTGCGCTGCCGATTCTCGCGCCTGGGATCGAGCGGCTGCCACGGCCGGTCCTCGACTACCTCGGGCTCGTCGGCCCGGCGGTGCTCGCGGCGATCGGCGCCGTCAACGTCGTGGCGGTGAGGCCAGGTGGCGAGCCGGGGTTCCACGTCGGGATCGAGTGGATCGCGATCCTCGCCTGTCTCGCGCTGACGATCTGGCGGAAGAATCTGCTCATCGGGCTCGTCGTCGCGGTCGCGCTCGTCGCGCTGTGGAGGGCGGCCGGCCCCGCGTGACTGTGCCGCGGGTACGCGGCCTTGATCGTCGCGGCATCGGTGCCATCGCTCGCGCTGTGGAGGGCGCCCAACCCGCGTGACGCTGCCGCGCGGGACGCGGCCTTGATCCGCGCGGCATCGCTCCCATCGCTACCGAAAGCACGAGACGGCGCGTTAGGGGCCGCCTGCGCGGCCCAATCCCGCGGAATATCGCCCACAGCGATGCGAGGGGCGGTGGCGATCGACAAGCCGCGGCTCCGCTAGAGCCAATCGCGGGACAACGCCTGACGGCAACGATGGGGGCGATATCGACCGCCGCAGCGCCGGGCGGGTCGCGGGCGCTAGCCTCGTCGCGCCTCGACCTCGATCTCGACGAGCAGCGACGGGTCAATCAGCGCGGACACCTCGACCAGCGACGACGCCGGGCGGATCTCGCCGAACAGCTCGCGGTGCACCGCGTTCAGCTCGTCCGCGCGCGAGATGTCGGTGACGAACATGCGCGTCCGCACGACGTCACGGAACGTGAACCCGGCATCATCGAGCGCCCGGCCGACGACCTCGAAGATGGCGCGGGTCTGCCCGGCCACGTCGCCGGGATGCCGCGACTTCCCGTCCGGCCCCGCGTCCGTGGTTCCCGACACCCAGCAATGATCGTCCGCGACGATCGCGCGGCTGTAGCCGACGACGGCCTCCCACGGCCCGCCCGACGAGATGCGGAGCCTCCCGCCGCTCACTGCGGTGTCCCGCGCCACGACGCCACCACCGGATCGCGCGCGACCGACAGCAGCAACCCCGCGAGCAGCGCCGTCCGCGGAACGATCGAGCCGACCTCGAGATACTCGCCGGGTGCGTGATCGTTGCCGCCGATCGGACCGAGGCCGTCAATGGTCGGCACGCCCATCCCCGACGTCGTGTTCGCGTCGGACGCGCCGCCCGTCGACGCGTCGCGGACCTCGAACCCGAGCCGCTGCGCGATCGCCTGCGCGTGCTCGACGAGCCGCCCGGACCGCTCGAGCTTTTCCATCGGCCAGTGGCGGCCCATCTCGGTCAGCTCGATCCGCGTCTCGGGGACGATCGTCGACGCGGTCAGCTCGCGGATCGCGGCCTCGGCCTCCTCGAGCTGCGCCCGGCCCGTGGCGCGGACGTCGACCTCGAGCGAGCAACGTTCCGGGACGACGTTCGGCCGCGTCCCGCCGGAGATGACGCCGACGTTGACCGTTACACCCGGCCAGCGCCCGTTGAGCGCGGACAGCTCGCGCACGAGACGGGCGGCCTCGACGATCGCATTGCGGCCCTTCTCCGGCTCGACGCCCGCGTGCGCGGCGCGGCCGTGGACGGTCAGCCGCGCGTCGACGATGCCTTTCCGCGCCGACACGATGTCGCCGTTGGCGCGGGCACATTCGAGGACGAAGCACACGTCGCTGTTCGCGGCGATCTCGCGGATGTGCGGGCTCGACGACAGCGAGCCAATCTCCTCGTCGGGGTTCGCGATGTAGACGAGCCGCTCGAACGGCAGCGCGGCATCCGGCGCCTGTGATCGCAACGCCTCGATGGCGTAGATGCCGGCAAGGAGCCCACCCTTCATGTCGGTCACGCCGGGGCCATACGCGATGCCGTCCTCGATGCGGAACGGCCGCTCCGCCGCGACGCCCTCGTCGAACACGGTGTCCATATGCCCGATCAGGAGCACGCGAGGGCCGCTCCGCGGACGCCCCTCCCAGGTGCCGAGGACGGTCCCGCCGAGCGTCGCGTGCTCGCGCCGCTCGACGCCCGCGCCGAGCCGCTCGAACGCAGCAGCGGTCCACGCGCCGACGGCGTCGACGCCGGCCTTCGTGTAGCTGCCGCAGTCCGTGTTGACGAGCCGCTCGAGGTCGGCGAGGAACGACGGGAGCGACGCGCGGACCGTCGACTCGATCTCGGCGAGCTCGCCGGGCTCGATCGATGCGCCTGGACTCGTCGCGGTCTCCATCGCCTGAGTCTAGCCGCCGACCGGCTGGCGGCGGGTCCCGCTTGCTATCCTGCGCGGACCGTGCGCCTGATCGAGATCCGCCTCCTCGAGGGTCCCAACGTCTACCGGCTCGAGCCGGCCGTCAAGGTCGAGGTCGCCGTCGGGCGACGGCGGACCTGGTACGGCGACCGGGTCCCCGCCAGGCACGCCCTCGTGCGGCTCGGGGCCCCGGTTCCCGCAAAGCTCTGGCCAGACGGCGTCGCCGGGATCGTCGGCTGGGTGCGGCGGCTTCGCGCGGATCACGGCGAGGGCACCGGCGGCGTCGCGGTCCACCGATCGTCGGATCCCGGGCACTGGATCGTGGAGTGGCCGTGGCAGGGCGCGGAGCGCGCCCGATCGATCGCCGATGCCGCAATTTCGCTCGCCGAGCGGAACGTATCGCCACTCCGCCGGACGCGGTTGACGGGCGCGCAGGCGCGGCTGCTCGAGCGGTGGTCGGCACGGGTCGACGCCGCGGGCACGACGCCGCCGGCGTGGATCAGGGATTCCGATCGCCGCGTCCCGATCGTCTCCATCAGCGGCACGAACGGCAAGAGCACGGTCACGCGGCTGATGACCCACATCCTCCTGCTCGCGGGACGGCGGGTCGGGACGACGACGTCCGACGGCGTGCTGGTCAACGAGCGGATGGTCGACCCGGGCGACTGGACGGGTCCGGGCGGCGCGACCCAGATCCTCGGCCGCAGCGACATCGACATCGCGGTCCTCGAGACAGCACGCGGCGGCGTCGTCCTTCGCGGTGTCGGCTACGAGTCGAACGACGCGAGCGTGCTCACGAACGTGTCGTCCGATCACCTCGATCTCCAGGGCATCCACACCCTGCCCGAGCTGGCCGAGGTGAAGTCGACGATCTGCCGGATCACGAAGCCCGACGGCTGGGTCGTGCTCAACGCCGACGATCCGTTCGTCGCCGCCGTCGCGCGCCGCGTCCGCGCCCACGTCGCGTTCTTCACGCTCGCCGACGGCCGATCCGCCGCGATGCAGCGCCATCTCGAATCGGGTGGTCGCGTGTACGCGCTTCGACGCGGTGAGCTCGTCGAGCTCGATCGGCGCCGAACGTCGACGATCGCCGCCGTGGCCAACGTCCCGATCGCGATCGGCGGCCTGGCCCGCCACAACATCGCGAATGCGCTTGCGGCGTCGGCCGCGGCGCGGGGCCTCGGCGCGTCGCTCGACGACGTCGCCGCCGGCCTCGCCGACTTCCGGCCCAGCTCAGAGCGCTCACCGGGCCGGATGAACATCTTCAAGCTCGGCGGCAAGGTCGTGATCGTCGACTTCGCCCACAACGAGGCCGGTGTGTCGGCCGTGCTCGACGTCGCCGAAGGGATCGCCGGTGGCGCGGCGGGCCGAACGGCGCCGATCACGATGATCATCGGAACCGCCGGAGATCGGCCGGACGACACGCTCCGCGGCATCGGCCGCATCGCCGGGAAACGCGCGCAGCGGATCGCCGTCAAGGAGACGCTGAAATACCTGCGGGGGAGGAGCCGCGAATCGATGGTCGGCGAGCTGCTCGCGGGTGTGCGCTCGTCGGGCCGCGGCACGTCCGACGTGCCGGTCTACGAATCGGAAACCGAGGCACTCCGGGCGGAGGCGTCGCTCAACGGCTCGACGCTCGGTCGGCGCGAGGCATCCCGAGTGATCGTCCTCATGTGCCACGAGGAGCGCGAAGAGGTCTTTCGGCTGCTCGAGCGGCTCGGCGCGCGGCCCGTCGACATCTCGTCGGAGCTGACGCAGCTCGTCCCACGCCTCCAGGAGCGCCCCCGCGCCTGATCGGGCCTTGGAGATGGCGGCGGCCGCAGATCCCCGCGGCCGGCGCCGGAAGCCGGAATATTCCAAGAAGGATCAGCAACCGCGGAAGCGCCCTCCAAACAGCGGCATCGCGCTTCGGTCAATGGATTCGTGCGTGACACCGCGCCGGCGACCGCGCGCGGCGCCCCGCTGCGCCCGTCATAAGCCTTCTTGGGCTACGCCCCCCGGTTGCCGCGCGGCGGACCAGGCGCGGCGGACCGGGCCGCCGCGGACGAGGCCGCGGCCACTCCTCCTACCCCTCGGGCGCCTCCAGCTCGCCCGGGTCGGCGAACGCCTGGCCGCCGCGCGCTGCGCCCAGCGCGCTCATCGCGGTGCGGTACACGCCGACGGCGTCGTCGACGCAAACGACGACGAGGTCGCCGGCGCTCGCTCGACGAAGCGCGGTCTTCGCCGCGGTCATCTCGTCGAGGATCTTCTCCGCCTTCGTCGTTCTCGCCGCGTCGCCGCCGGCGCGCACGCCGTCGGCGACGTTTGCCGCGGTCGCGCCGGGCGCGCGGCCGCGAAGGTTCTTGTCCTCGCGGACGATGATCTCGTCGAACGCGCCTGCCGCGACAGTCCCGTACTCGCGCTGGTCCTCGTCGCGGCGGTCGCCGGGGATCCCGATTACGCCGATCGCGCGGCCGGTTCGGG
>DATFPL010000029.1:0-2265 GCA_035264845.1 Candidatus Limnocylindrales bacterium
CCCGCCGAGCCTCGCCGCGCTGCCGCCGCGATCCGTCCCCGAGTCGGCGCCGACGCCGCTCCAGCGGCACTACGTCAACCTGTCCGTCATCGCGCTCATCGCCGGCGCGATCGCCATCACGGCGCTCGAGCTGGGTGAGTCGCTCGGCAGTCCGCTGGTCCGCGTCTGCGTCCTCGTCGGTGCGCCGATCCTCGTCCTGACGACCGCCGACGCGGCCGTGCGGATCTGGCGTTCGGCGTGGGCGTGGATGCCCGTCGATCGCGGCCGGGGGTTGTTCCGTCTGGCGTGGCTCGGCGTCGCCGGCGTGCTGATCGCAGCGGTCGTGACGGCCGCAGTCGTCGTTCTGGTCGCGTGACGGAGTCGGACGGGCTCGACCGCGGCCCCGACGGTCGCTCAACGACGATCCCGTCGGGGCGCGGCGTCCCGGCGTGGATGGCGGCGGGACTCAATCACTGCTCGCGGTGCGGCGCGTGGCTCGAGTTCGGCGCCGTCGAGGGCGAGGATCGCGACCGCCTCGCCTGCTCGGCGTGCGGGTTCATCGCCTACGTCAACCCGCGGCTCGTCGTCACGACGATTCCCGTGACCGACGACGGACGCGTCGT
The DNA here is from genome assembly GCA_035264845.1 of Candidatus Limnocylindrales bacterium. Classification (GTDB taxonomy): domain Bacteria; phylum Chloroflexota; class Limnocylindria; order Limnocylindrales; family CSP1-4; genus JACDAV01. The sequence goes on from DATFPL010000029.1 coordinate 603, forward strand.
ACTCCTTCGTCGCGGCATCGAGCCCGGGCGCGGCGCGTGGGCACAGCCCGGCGGGTTCCTCGAGGTCGACGAGACGGTCACCGAAGGGGCGATCCGGGAGACGCTCGAGGAAACGGGGCTCCTCGTCACGCCGGGCGAGATCGTCGGGCTCTACTCGAGGCTCGAGGCGGCGGTCGTCGTCCTGGCGTTCGAGGCGACCGTCGTGAGCGGCGAGTTCCGGCCGAACCCCGAGGCGCTCGAGATCGAGGCATTCGCGCCGGACGCGATCCCATGGGAGGGCATCGCGTTCTCGACGACGTGGTGGGCGCTCCGCGACTGGCTCGCCCTCCGGCACCCCGGGATCGACGCCGATGCGACGCCGTCGCGGGAAGCCGCTACAACTCGCTGGGGTCGACGAAGCGGGTGAGCCACCGAAGCTCGCGGTAGCCGCGCGGCGCGATCGAGACGTCGACGCGCTGTCCGGGCGTGCCCGGCACGGCTCTACGAGATGTCGACGAAGACGTTCTTCAGCTCGGTATAGAGCTCGATGGCATGCATCCCGAGCTCGCGCCCGATGCCGGACATCTTGTAGCCGCCGAACGGCGCCTCGATGTGGACGGAGCTGTTGGAGTTGACGCTCAGCACGCCGGCCTCGACGCCCTTGGCGGTCCGCAGCGCGCGGCCGATGTCGCGGCTCCAGATCGAGCCCGACAGCCCGTACGGCGTCTCGTTGGCGAGGCGAATGGCCTCCTCCTCCGTATCGAACGCGATGATCGAGACGACGGGGCCGAAGATCTCCTCGCGCGCGATCCGCATGTCGTTGCTGACGTTGTCGAAGATCGTCGGCATCAGGTACGCCCCGTCGCCGAGCGCAGGATCGTCGGGGATCGTGCCGCCGAGGACGAGCTCCGCGCCTTCGGCCTGGCCGGCCTCGACGTACTCCATCACCCGCTCGCGCTGCTTGAAGCTGACCAGCGTTCCGACTTCGGTCCTGTCATCCGCCGGATCGCCGACCTTGACGTTTCGCGTCGCCGCGGCGAACAGCTCGACGACCTTGTCGTGGGCCGACCGTTCCACGAGGATCCGACTCCTGGCGCAGCAGTCCTGGCCGCAGTTGTCGAAGACCGAATACGGCGACTTCGCGGCGAACGCCTCGAGATCCGCATCGGCGAAGACGATGTTGGCGCTCTTGCCGCCCAGCTCGAGGCTGATCTTCTTCACGTTGTTGGAGGCGAGCCGCATGATCTCCTGGCCCGTTGTCGTCTCGCCCGTGAACGCGACCTTGCCGATGCCGCGGTGCGCGGCGATCGATGCGCCGGCCGTCCCGCCGGGCCCCGTCACGACATTGACGACACCGGGCGGAAAGCCCGCCTCGAGGGCCAGCTCGCCGAGCCGGATCGCCGTCAACGGGGAGTAGCTGGCGGGCTTGAGGATGCACGCATTGCCGGCGGCGAGGGCCGGCCCCAGCTTCCACGAGGCCATGTTCATCGGGAAGTTCCACGGCACGATGAGCCCGACGACGCCGATCGGCTCGCGAAGCGTGAAGTCGAGCCCGCCGGCGCTGACCGGGATCGTCTCGCCGAAGACCTTGTTGGCCGCGCCGGCGTAGTACTCGAACACGAGGCTGACGGCGAACGCCTCGCCGCGCGCGCTCGTGATCGGCTTGCCGACGTTGCGGCTTTCG
>DATFPL010000030.1:0-5663 GCA_035264845.1 Candidatus Limnocylindrales bacterium
CGGTTGAGCGCCATGATCAGCTTGAAATCGTCGCCGCGGTCGAGTTTCGCCTTGAGCTCGTCCCGGGAGATCGTGCTGACGGGCTCGCTGCCGAGGGCGGCGTGACGAGTCGGCTGGTCCATCGTCCGACCATCATCGACCCCGTCGGCGCCGAGCGCCAGCCGGACGTCAGCCGATCGTGAACGCGATGGCGATCGTGCCGACGGACAGGTCGTCTCGAAGGTTCTCGTAGATCGACGCGTTGACGCTGTCGCCAGCTTGACCGGGGCGCGGCGGCGCCGGGGGCGCGAATTGCATTTTCGATGGCAGGGAGGCACACAAAGACCCCGCGCCTTTCGGCGCGGGGTCTTCTGTTCGTCGTGAGCGGCGAAGCCGCCCGATGCGCTACTGCCCGAACGTCGGGAGGAACTGGCTGGTTGGCGTCCCGAGGCCCGTCACGTTGTCCCACCCGGGGTTCGTGTGCTGGGTCGGCGACCCGGAGTAGTCGTCGAACGTCCGAACCCGGTCAACGGTCGGCCCGTCCGTGCTGTTCACGAAGTTCCGCCGCGCCACGGCCGTCTTCACCGAGAGGACGTCGTAGAACGCGCCGCTGTGAGCGTAGAACAGCGGGTTTGCGAAGCCGTGGGGGTGTCCCGCGGCCTGGTCGGCGAGCGCCATCAGCCCGGCGAAGATCGGGCTCGAAAGGCTCGTTCCGCCGATCCGATACTCGCTGTAGTACGTCCCGTCGGGGAATGTCTGCGTCTGCCCGATGAGCAGGCCCGTCTGCGGATCGCCGAGCGCGGCGACGTCAGGGATCGCGCGGCCGGTCACGTTGAGTGCCGACTGGTAGGACGGCTTGGCGAAGATCTGACTGACGCCGCCACCCGAGCCGTAGAGCCAGCCGGTCCGCGTGCAGGCCAGCGTCGTGGTGTCGCAGTTGTAGTTCGAGGTGCCCCAACCCGTCTCGAGCGCGCGGGAGTTGGCGGCGTCGATCCCGATGGCTGTCCCACCGACTGCGGTCACCCACGGGCTGGAGGCCGGCCAGCTCGGGGTTGCGAACCCGACGGCGGACGTGTTGTCGCCGGAGTCACCCGACGAGAAGTAGACGCCGATCCCTTCGATCGCCGCCTGGATGAAGGTGTCCTCGAGCGGCTTGACGAAGCCGCGCGGCAGGAGCTCCGTGGAGTAGCCGTAGGAGTTCGTCACGATCTGGGCAAGCTTCCGGTCCACGACGTGGTTCATCGCGGCGTCCAGGTCCCGGTAGTTGTTCGGCGCGCCGACATAGACGATCTTGGCGGCGGGCGCCATCCCGTGGACGGCCTCGACGTCGAGCGTCTCCTCGCCGGACCAGCCCTGCGGATCCTGTGCCGGGTTCTGCGGGCGACGGAAGGTGCCCGGCGCCACGACCTGCGTGAACTGCCCCGGGTTCATCGTCGGAAGCCCGCGGTTGATCGACCACTGGTTGACGTCCTGGAGGATCGTCGGCGAGGCGTACGCGTCGATGATGGCGACGGTCTGACCGGCGCCGTCATAGCCGGAGATCCCGTACGCGCCCTTGATCTGGGACGGCGTGTAGCCGCACGGCGCCCAGGGCGCTGTGGCGGGATTCGTCACCGCGGTGTAACCGGCGGGATAGGCGTACGGGGACACGTGCTGTGCCCAGTACGTGGAGCACGGCGGCGAGTTGCGGAAGCCGGCCGGCGGCGGGGCGTTCTTGTCGGCGACCTGGTAGGTGCGGACGAAAACGGCGCTGTCGTCGAGCCCGATGACGCCCTTCACAAGCGACCCGAGCGCACCGGGGACCGAGACGTTCGTGGCTGGCGACCGGACGAGCTTCCCCTTCACCCGGTAGACGTTGATCTTCGTCGCGAATGCCGTCTGGACCTGGGCGACGGTCCCTTCGGCCGAGATGTAGTGCTTGTTCGACGGCGTATAGACGAGGCTGAACCCCTGGCTCTTCAGCCAATTCTGGATGCTCGCCGCCTGGGTCGCGGTCGGCGCGAAGCGGTTTCGGAACGCGGTCGGCGACAGGTATTGACCGTACGAGCTGCTCGAGGGGTTGGATACGGCGCGGGCGAGCGCGATGGCGCCTGCCTGGTCGCGCCAGCCGAGATAGACGCGGAACCCGACGTTGGCCTTCGGATCGGCCGCCCGAACGAGGTTCGACGAGATCGCCCATGTCGGCTTGCTGCCGGCGAGCGTCACGCGCGCCGGTGTCGCCGCCGAGACAGTCCCTACAGCGGCAAGCAGCGCCGACGCCACCATGACGGCAACGCCGAGCGTCGCTGCGAAGCCTTTCCTGCCACGCACCATCCATCCTCCTTGTCGTGTTGATCGCCATTGCAGGCGGAGAAGCGGGCGGCAACGATACTGCCGCGTCAACCAAAACGCGCCCGGCGTCCCTTTCGCGCGCGTTGCAGAGCGGTCCGGCGGCCGCGAATCGCCTCGTTTGCGGTGCAGTGCCGCACCGTCCCGCTCATGACGCCGCGAAGCGGAAGCGTTGCGTGGGGCGCACGAATGGACGAAGAGCGCGCCGGAAGTTGGTCGGGCGGTGCGTGGGACGCACGGCGCGGCGAATTAGCGGCGGTATCGTGCGTCGCGCGCAACACCCGGCGAAGAAGCGCGCTCTTCTTCGCTGGTACGTGCGTCCGACGCAACGCCGGGCGTCGCGAGCGTGCCCTCGCGCCTAGACAAGCGCGCGGATGAGCGTCAGGTTCCGGCCCGCGCCAACGCCGTCGCGGATCGTGATGAACTCGACCGGGACGTCGGTGCCATCGGGACGGCAGACGACGGCGAGGCTGTGGAGTCGACCCGCTTCCCGAAGTGCGCGCCACACGGCGTCGGCATCCTCAATCCGGGCGTCGGGCTTGGTGAACGTGCCGGCGGGCTTGCCGAGAATCTCCTCGCGGGGCACACCGAACAGCGCGGCGGCGGGCTCCGTCGCGTCGATGTAGGTTCCGTCGCCATCCGTCACGAGGAGCGCGGTATCGGGACGGCTGATCCACGCCTCGCTCTCTCCTTTCGGCAGAGCGGTGCCGTCACGGAACACGTAGATGACCGGACCCGGCCCGAACCCCGCGAGACCCGATCGGACCCGGATCGATACGCGCGGGTGGACGACGGCGAGCCTCTCCGTCAGGAGCTCGATCGTCTCGTCGACGCCACCGGACGCTTCGTCGAGGACCTCGCGGACGCGCTCGGTGAAGATTCGGTCGCCCGGGGGAAACGTCAGCGCCGTCAGTGCGGACTTTCTGACCTGGACCTCCATGTCGCGCCTCCGTGCCTCAGGCGGTCGTGGACGAACAGTGGTGCGGCCGGCTCAGTTCAGATCGCGCCTCTCCGCGCGGCGCTCGAGAAACAGCGGCGGTGGCGCGTCGATCTCGACGTCGAACTCGTCCGGACGCAGCCCGGTGTCGAGGGTGATCCTGTCAATCGCGCGCTGCTCGATCTCGTCCGCCGCGAAGGCGACGGTCCACGACGCGGGCCGCTCCCTCACGTTGAGCTGCCACGCTCCGTCGCCGACGGGCTCGACCACGACCGTGAAGCGGGGTCGCGGCGAGCGTTCGGCATCCGACGGCATCCGTGGAGGATGGCGACCGGCGTGAATCCGGCTCCGCGGCTTTCGGGCCGCCGCGAGTTACGTCGGTATATCAGCCGCGCCTGCGGCGTCGAGTTGGATTGCCGGAGCCAACGGCCGGCGCGCACGCTTCGAACGCGACCTGCAGGAATGCCTCGTTCGGAGCAGCGATCAGTCGGAGAGGACTTCCTCGACGAGCTTCGTCTCGGTCGCCGTCTTCGGGACGATGTCGCCGGCGATCGCGACTGCCTGATCGGCAAGGGCGAGCGCGGCGGGATCGCCCGGTCGAGTCGCCATCCTCCGCCGGACGACGGCCTTGAGACGCGACACATGGTCGGTGATCTCGTCGATCTCCCTGCGGAGTCGACGCTCCGATTCGGTCATCCTGTCCCCTCACCCATCCCGACGGTGACGCGCCGGTGCGGCGGAGTCTAGCGTTCGCGAAAGGTCCCGGCTCGTTTCGGAACGGGTCGTGCGGCAGTCGGGTGGGCCCGGCCTCGTGTTCGACCCCGGCGGGACGTTCAGCCGGGGGCCGGTCGCCCGCCAGGCTAGACCGGCGGCGAGGAGTTTCGGCCCTGTCCCGGGCGTATCTCTCCGTCACTCCAGTCGGCGGCCTCCTGCTCCTGCTGCTCCGCGACGGCAGGCGAATCATCGTCGCCGACCTGTCGCTCGTCGCGGGCGACGCGGAACACGTTTGCGGACGCGGTCTCGACTTCTTCCGCCAACCGGTGGAACTCATCGCTCGACCTAGGCGCCGCCCGCTTCCGGAGCTCGAGGTTCCGCAGCCGCTCCACGCCGCGCAGCAATCTCCGCGAGATGCCATCGAGCTTATCGTCCGTCACTGTGCCCTCTCCTACGGCCGCCCAATCCCCCACGCACAGCGAACCGCACCGAGCGTTGCGGACGTACGTCTGGCGCGGCCCATCACCTCGCAGCGCATGTGCGGTGTTGCGCTCGGTCACCGAGCGCCGTCGAGTTCCGGCCGAGGCGCGCTAGCTCGTCCCACCACCCGTCTTCGAGGCGGGGAACACCGGGTTCCAGGACCGACGCAGGTCCGACACGCTTGCGTGCAGGTGCCTGAACAGCACGACGACGACTACGACACAGGCCGCGACGCCCGCGGCCAATGACACAGCCGGGGCCGAAACGATCTGGGCGACGGCAAAGGCGACGCCGGAACCGGCGAGGCATCCGCTCAGAACCGCTACCACACCATGGACGTGGAGTAGTGCGTACCGGTAGCTGAGTCGTTCCGCGCCGTGACCATACATTCCGCCCACGCCGCGGTGCAGGGAGGCCTCGTCGTCGTTCATCGGCAGCGTGAAATACGGGGCGGTCGCCGGCGCGCGATCGCGAAGGTGTCGTCGGATCCGGTTCATCCCCAGGATCGCGAACGTGGCCTCCTGGAGTGCCTGGACCACGCGGACATACGTGGCGATCCCGACGAACGATGCGAGCCCGAGCACGACGATCGTGAACGGCACGACTGCGGCGCGGTCGCCCGTCGCCTGAACGACAAGTCCAACGGAGACGGCCGTAGCCGACAACACGGCAAAAAAGACGTTCGTTCGCTGCTGGCTCAACGTCCAGGCCAGGTCCAGTGCCTTCTGAAGGGCGGCGTACTCGGCGAGCAGGATCTGGAGCGCTTCGGCGTCGCCAAAGGGAACCGGGGTGGCGTCAGCGGCATGTCGAGGTGACACGTAGCCAGACTAGCGAGTCCGGCGTCGCCGGGGTCATTCAGCCTGTCGAGGGTTCGACGCTGTTCGGCGCGCGTCGGTGAGTCCCGGGTCAAAGGTGACCCGTGACCACGATGAACCGAACGACCATGCCGCTCGTGACGCCGGCCACGAAGCCGACGATCGGGATGAGCCACTCGCCGACGGGCCAGACCTGGATCTGCTCCGCCCTCTCCTCTATCGCCCTCGCGGCGGAACGTTCGGTGCGCCGGGCGCATGGTCGGTGACCGCGAGCGGGTGCGGTGCGTCCGCGCCCCGATTCGGATAGTTGCAAGTTGACATCGCCCTACTCTTGGCGCTGGATTCGGACAACGTCAGCCGGAGCATTTGAGGAGCAGCACGTGCACCGCTTCCAGGATGTGGAGCGGGTG
>DATFPL010000031.1:0-2835 GCA_035264845.1 Candidatus Limnocylindrales bacterium
AGCAGGCTCAGTGCGTACGAGAACGTCGTGAACCAGAAGCCGGGTCGCAGCTCCTCGGTGATCGCCGCACCGCCCACGACATGACGCCGCTCGAGGATCAGCACCTTGAGCCCGGACTTCGCGAGGTATGCGCCATTCACGAGGCCGTTGTGCCCGCCACCGACGACGATGGCGTCGTACGTTCGGTCGCCCTCCTCGGGCTCGGGCCGGTGACCGTTCGTGCTCTTTGTCTTCGGTGCTGCGGTCTTCGTCGTCGGCATGTGGTCAGGCCGTCCTTCGCTCGGGGTTGAACAGCGGCAGTCGCGCGACCTGCGCCTCGAAATACTCGTACCTGTGACTGACCGCGAGCTCGAGCTTCACGCGCGAGCCCGGCGCGGTGAGCGAGAGCGGCACACGGGCGAGGGCGATGTGTCGCTGGAGCATCGGCGAGTACATCTGGCTCGTCGCGTAGCCGAGCTGCGCGAGCGAATCGTCGTAGATGTAGTACTCGTCCTGGATGGGCGTGTGGTCCTTCGGCGGGATGAGCCCCGCGCGGTCGTGGATGCGTTCGTACTCGCGCCAGTCGATGACCAGGCCGCTGAGCTTCCAGCGCGAGGTCTTGCCGGCGATCTCGCGGCGGATCGCGTCGCGGCCTAGGAACGGCCGGTCGCCGGCGACGTCGCGGACCATCCAGCCGAGCCCCAGCTCCGTCGGCGTCGTGCGGTCCGCATCGGTCCACGCGAAACGGCTCGACTTGAAGTCGACGTCGAGCAGCACGAGACCGGCTTCGATCCTCGCCATGTACAGCGCCGTCATCCCGAACGGGATCAGGCCCTTCGGCTTGCCCGCCTCCCAGATCGCATCGAAGACGCGAATCGCGTCGTCGCGGCGGACCCAGACCTCGTAGCCGAGGTCGCCCGTGTAGCCCGTCCGCGTGACGTGGACGGGAACGGCGTCGATGGCGGTGTCGATGAGCCCGAAATACGGCAGCTTGTCGACGCCCGTCGCGAGTCCGGCGAGGATCGAGCGCGATCGCGGTCCCTGGATCGCGAGAACCCCCCACTCGTCGCTGACGTCGTCGATCGCCACGTCGTAGCCGGCAGCGAGGTCCTGGAACCAGGCGAGGTTCGGCTCCGCGGCCGTCAGTACGAAGTCGTCCTCCGCGTGGCGGAGGATGACGCCGTCCTCGACGACAAACCCGCGGTCATCGCACCAGAGCGTGTACTGCGCCTGGCCGATGGCGCACGTCCGGATGTCGCGAGCGAGGACGCCGGCGAGGTAGCGCTCGGCGTCGCGACCGTGGATCCGGTACTTGTACAGCGGCGAGGTGTCGAAGAGGCCGGCCGCGTTGCGGATCGCGAAATACTCGAACTTCTCCGACATCTGGTAGCGGGTCGCGACGAGATGGTTCGACCAGTGCTCCCAGAGACCCGTCTCGTTGAGACAGCTCAGCCGCTCGTGGAAAGGCGTCGTCCGGATCATCGGGGCGATCGTATCGGCGACCGCCACACGCGCGCGACCGCGGACCGCGGTGCGGGCTGGGGAGGTGGCGCCCCCGGCAGGATTTGAACCTGCGACCTTCCGCTTAGAAGGCGGCTGCTCTGTCCACTGAGCTACGGGGACGGTCCGATTCAGTCTAGGCCGCGCCCACGGCCGTGTCGCTCACCGACGGTACTGCGGCCCGTTGGTGAGCCCGTAGACGTTGCCGTCCGGAGCCCGGAAGTGGACCCATCCCCCACCGTCGGCCTCGATCACCGGCTGGCCGAGGATCTCGATCCCGCGCTCGCGTAGCTCCTCGATCGCCGCCGCGATGTCGTCGACGAGGAACTCCGGCACGGGTCCCGTGACGAAGTCGCGGTGGTCGTCGTCGTCCGACCCGAAGACCTCGAGCTGCGACGTGTTCGCCATCTGCGACCACGCGAATCCGGGACGGACGACCTCGATCGGGACGCCCAGGACGTCGCGGAAGAACTCGACGGTCTCGTCGAACGCGGCCGTTCGCGTTCCCACCCAGACCACGCCGCGCACCTGCATCGGGTCCTCCGCGTGCGGCCGAACGAGCGGCCACGATAACGGACTCCGCGCTACCCTCCGCGGATGGCGGGCGACGAGACACTGAAGCGCCTCGGCGGCGGTCGGTGGGAGACGAAGGACGGCCGGTTCACGGTCGAGCCGGAGTCCGGGACCTGGGTCCTCGTCGACAACACCCAGACCAACGAGCTGGGGCTGCCGCTCGTCCGCGGCCCGTACCCGACGCTGAGCGCTGCCCGCGAGGCGATCGCCGGTGCGCGCGAGACGGGACCCGTCGAATCGCCGCTCAAGGGCAGGATCGAGCGCGAGCGCAAGGCGGCAAAGGAGCGGCCGCGGAAGCCCGAGCCGCCAAAGGAGCCGCCGTGGCTGCGCACGCTCGGCGAGCCGGATCGGAAGCGTGTTCGCGCCCTCATCGAGCGACTCGAAAACGCGAAGGTCCCAAACGCCGAGGCGCTCGCGAAGGCAGAGATCGCGGACGAGGAGCCCGCGCTCGCCCGGCTCGCGCTCGAACGTCGGCTGGCGAAGGCCGCGAAGGCGAAGGATGCGCGAACGGCGGTCCGACGCGCGATCGAGGCGATAGCGGAGGGCGCGGACAATAGCCTCGGAGCCGAATGGCGCCTCGTCGACGGCACCGGGCGTCAGATCGGGGAGCTCGACATCGGACAGGACTGATGTCGGCGGGAACCGAATTCGCGCGTGGTAGACTCCGCCCCCCACGGGCCGCCAGACGCCCGATCGCCCAGGAGCGACAGCGGCCCGGCATGCAGTCCGCCGAACGGTTGTCCGCGTGACGTTGCCCGACCGACCCGCCGTCGCCGAGCCCCA
>DATFPL010000032.1:0-20500 GCA_035264845.1 Candidatus Limnocylindrales bacterium
GCTCCGCGGCGCCGTCCGGGACGGCCGCCAGAAGGCGCTCCAGCAGAACGTCGTCGCCGACGCTCAGCACGATGTCGAGCCGCGCGGCCTCGCCGGCGAAGAGTGGCGGGACCGGATACAGCACGAGGATCGGCGCGTGGAGGCCGGCGATCCTCAGCTCGACCGCCTCGTCGAACGTCGCGACGGAGAAGCCCTCGACGCCCGCCGCCTCGAGCGCCCGCGCGACTGGGACGGCGCCGTGCCCGTATGCGTCGGCCTTGACGACGGGCTCGATCCGGACGCCCGCCCCGACCGATGAGCGGATCGCGGCGATGTTCGCGCGCACTGCATCGAGGTCGATCGAGAGCCACGCCGTCCTTGGAAGCGGTGGCAGGCCGGCGCCGCGAAGCTGCTCTTCGATGGGACGGCGGGCGCCCGCGTTCGGCGTCAGCCGGCGCTCCCGTTGCCGTCGTCGCCACGGGCGGCGAACCCGAACTTCTTGCCGCCCTTCCGTCGGTCCGCGATCGCGGCGAGGCGGCGCCTCGCCATCGCAATCGCGTCGGGCAGGTCCGAGGCGAGCAGTCCCGCGTCGCCAATCCGCTCGCGGACCGACTCCCCCGCCAGCCCGTGGAGGTATACCCCGAGGCGCGCGGCGTCGAACGCCGGCACCCCCTGCGCGAGGAGCGCACCGATCGACCCGGCGAGCACGTCGCCGGTCCCGCCAGTCGCAAGCGCGGGGTTCTCGAATGGTGCGATGGCGACGGAGCCGTCGGGAGCGGCGACGACCGTCCTCGCTCCCTTCAGGACGACGACCTGCCGCCACGCCTGTGCCGCGCTGCCGGCAGCGCGAACGCGGGCCTCGTCGTCGTCGACGAGGTCGCCGTCCGTGCCGGGATCGAGCCCACTGCCCGCGCGCAGGCGACCGAACTCGCCGGCGTGCGGCGTCAGCACGGCCGAGCGGTACACGCCCTCCCACCAGCCGTCGAGACTGGCGAGCGACCGGAGCGCCTCGGCGTCGAGGACGATCGGCGCCGGAACGGGGTCCTCGGGCGCGGAGAGGAGCAGGCGGACGAGCTCGGTCGTCGACAGGCCCGGCCGCAAACCGGGACCCAGGACGATCGCGTCGTGCTCGTGGTCGAGGATGCGAGCCAGTGAATCGTCGGGCTCGATCTCCTCGACGTCGTCCTCCGGCAGCGCCATCGTCGTCGCCTCGACGACCTTCGCCGCGAACAGCGGCTGGAGCGATTCCGGGACCGCGAGGGTGACGAGGCCGGCTCCCGAACGGCCCGCAGACCGGCAGACGAGCAGCGCCGCGCCCGCGTAGTCGAGCGAGCCGGCGATCACGAGCAGCTTGCCGAACGTGCCCTTGTGCGCCCGCGCGGGACGCTCCGGGACCAGTCCCGCTGCGATCTCGTCGTCGAGGAGCGTTGCGCCCTCAGGGACCGGCGCGTCGGATGACGCATTCCGGCCGAAGCCGAGTGAACGGTCAGCCATCGGCGGATGCCTCGACGGACGCATCGTGAAGCTCGCGAAGGCGCTCGAGCCGGTGGAGGATTCGTCGCTCGCGGTCGTCGAGCCGCTCCTCGATGTCGGGCGGGAAGAGGAACCGGCCGCCGGTGGTTCGCACGCCGAATGCGATCGCAACGGCGTAATCGGCCTCGTGGCTGATCGACAGCGCGACGCGTGCCATCCCGAGCTGCTCGGCCCGCCGCGCGGCGCGGCCGTGGAGCCGCACCGCAGGCTGACCCGTCGGCAGCCGCTCGATCTCGATGTCGCGCCAGCCGATGCCGCGGACGCCGAGCCCGAGGACCTTCGACACCGCCTCCTTCGCGGCCCACCGACCGGCCATGGTCTCCGGTCGACCCCGGACGTAGCGCTGCTCCAGCGGCGTCAGCACGCGGTTCGAGAATCGGTCGCCGAATTTCGCCAGCGTCGCGCGGATCCGCTCGACGCGCACGATGTCGATGCCCAGTTCTTCGATCGAGCTGGCAACCTCAGCGGGCAGCGACAGCTCGCTCTCCGAACGGCGAGGCGACGCCCTGCTAGCCATCGTCGTGAGGATTACTCGACCGTGACCGACTTGGCCAGGTTGCGCGGCTGGTCGACGTCCGTGCCGCGAGCCACGGCGACGTGGTACGCGAACAGCTGGAGCGGGATGATCGCGAGGACGGGGCTGAGCGCCTCGTGCGTGTCCGGCACCCAGCAGACGTCGTCGGCGAACCGCTCGATCTGGACGTCGCCCTCCGTCGCGACCGCGATGACCTTCGCGTCGCGCGCTCGACCCTCCATGACGTTGCTGATCAGCTTGTCGTAGACGCTCGACCGGGTCGCAACGGCGACGAGCGGGCACTCTGCGTCGAGGAGCGAGATGGGTCCGTGCTTCAGCTCGCCTGCCGCGTAGCCCTCGGCGTGGACGTAGCTCACTTCCTTGAGCTTCAGCGCGCCCTCGAGCGCGGCGGGGTACGTGTAGCCGCGCCCCACGAACATGAAGCCGCGCGAGTTGACGTAGCGTCGCGCGAGATCCGCGGTTCCCGCCGCGTTCTCGAGCGCTTTCGCCGCGGCCTCGGGAAGGGCGCGCAACGCCGCGCCGATCTCCATCTCCTGCTCCGCGCCGAGCGTCCCTCGGACCTTCGCGATCGCGGCCGCGAGGATGACGAGCGTCGTGACCTGGGTCACGAACGTCTTCGATGCCGCGACCGCGACCTCCGGGCCTGCCTGGAGGAACAGGACCCGATGCGCCTCGCGCGTGATCGCGGAACCGACGGTGTTCGTGACCGCGATGATCGGGGCGCCCGCGTTCTTCGCGAACCGGGTCGGGGCGATCGTGTCGGCGGTCTCGCCCGACTGCGTGACGGCGACGACGAGCGTCCGTGCGTCCAGTGGCGGCGGGCTGTAGCGGAACTCGGACCCGACCGTTGCCCGCGCCGGGATCCCGGTCCAGTCCTGGAGCGCGGCCGCGCCGACGAGCGCGGCGTAATACGCCGTGCCGCACGCGATCAGCTCGATGCGGTCGATCTCGCGGACGGTCTCCTCGAAACCCTCCATCTCCTCGACGAAGATCCGATCGTTGTGCGTCACGCGGCCGGCGATGGACTGGCGGAGCGATGTCGGCTGCTCGTTGATCTCCTTGAGCATGAAGTGCTCGTAGCCGCCCTTCTCCGCGGCCTCCGGCGTCCAGTCGATGCGCGTCTCGTGTCGCTGCCGGCGATTCCCGTCGATGTCGGTGATCTCGACGCCCGTTGGCCGCACGTCCGCGACGTCGCCCTCCTCGAGGAAGATGACGCGGTTCGTGTGGGCGAGGATCGCGGCAACGTCGCTGGCGATGAAGCTTTCCTCGCCGTTGAGTCCCACGACGAGCGGCACGTCCTGCCGCGCGCCGACGAGCCGGCTGATCTCGTCCTTGTGCATGACGACGAGCGCGTACGCGCCCTGCACCTCGTGCAGGGCGGCGCGGACCGCGTCCGCCAGGTCGCCCTCGTAGTGCTCCTCGACGAGGTGCGCGATCGCCTCGGTGTCCGTCTCGGACGTCAGCCTGTGGCCGCGCGACTCGAGCCCGTCGCGGAGCTCACGGAAGTTCTCGATGATGCCGTTGTGGATGACGGTGATCGCGCCGGTGCAGTCCTGGTGCGGGTGCGCGTTGAGGTCGTTGGGACGGCCGTGCGTCGCCCACCGCGTATGGGCGAGACCGATGGCGGCATGCGGCGTGCGGTCGGCGATGGCCGTCTGGAGGTTCGACAGCTTGCCGGCCCTCTTCTCGACGAACAGCGCGCCGTCCTCGTCGACGAGCGCGATCCCGGCGGAGTCGTAGCCGCGGTACTCGAGCCGCTTCAGGCCCTCGATGAGGATCGGGCCCGCTTCCCGCGGACCCGTGTACCCGACGATGCCGCACATGCTGTCGAAGGTCTCCTGCGATCGCCTGCCGGCTGTCCGTCGACGGGTCCCGGGGGGAGCCGGGACGCCCGGTCAGTTTAGTCGCTCGCTCGCAAGGGTCGCGATCGCGTCGGCCAGCTCGGCGACGAGCCCCGCGTCCGGGCCTTCGACCATCACGCGCAGCGCCGGTTCGGTCCCGGACGGCCGCACGAGGACGCGGCCGCGCGCACCGAGCCGGGACTTCGCGTCGTCGATCGCCCGAAGGAGCGCGCGGTCGCCCTCCCACTGGTCCTTGTGCCGCGCCGGCACCGCCCGCTGCTGCTGCGGCAGCATCGGGATCCGCGTCGCCAGCTCGCCGAGCGCGGCGCTCCGCCGACACATGACGCGAAGCACCTCGAGCGCGGTCACGATCCCGTCGCCGGACGTCGTGTGCTCGAGCACGATGACGTGGCCGCTCTTCTCGCCACCCAGGCCCGCGCCGGACACCTGCATCCCCTCGAGGATGTACTTGTCGCCGACGGGCGTCCGGATGACCTGACCGCCGGCCTCCTCGATGGCCGCCTGGAGCCCCCCGTTCGACAGGACGGACACGACGAGCGCGCGGTGCGGAAGCGCCTCGCGCTCGAGACGATCGAGGGCGAGGATGCCGAGGATCTGGTCGCCGTCGACGACGTTGCCGGCGGCATCGACGGCGATGAGCCGGTCGGCGTCGCCGTCGAGCGCGAACCCGACGTCGGCGCCGTGCTCGACGACCGCAGCCTGGAGCGACTCGGGATGCGTCGCTCCGGAGTCGACGTTGATGTTCACGCCGTCCGGCTCGTTGTGGATGACCTCGACGGTCGCGCCGGTCGCGGCCAGGATCTCGCGCGCCAGAACGCCGCCCGACCCGTTGGCGCAGTCGACGACGAGCCGGACGCTGGTCGCCCCGACGGATCGCGCGAGCCCCAGGCGGTGCTCGCGGTATCGATCCAGGAGCGGCGCCCCGTCGTGCGCGACGCCGAGATCGCGGTTCCCGACGCCGGGCAGCTCCTCGGCGCGCCAGATGAGCTGCTCGAGCTCGTCCTCGATCGCGTCGTCGAGCTTCAGCCCGTCGGCGTCGAGGACCTTGAGGCCGTTGTCGTCGGCGGGGTTGTGCGACGCCGAGACCATGATGCCGGCGGCGAATCCGGCGTCGCGGGTGAGGAACGCCAGCGCGGGGGTCGGAACGATGCCGACGTGATGGACGCTCGTCCCGAGGCTCGTCGCGCCGGCCGTGATCGCCGCGACGAACATGTCGCCGGAGCGGCGCGTGTCCTGCCCCACGACGAGCCGCCCGCCGCGGCCGATCAGGCGGTGAGCCGTCGCCCGTCCGAGCGCGTACGCGAGCGTGGGCTTGAGGTCGACGTTGGCGACGCCACGGATTCCGTCCGTGCCGAAGAGACGCGGCAAGTGAGACCTCCGGGGAGAAGCGTCAGGGTGCGGCGGAAGCCCCGCCGCCCGGTGGAGGCGTCGTGATCGTGACGACGACGGACGGGGGGCTCGCCGTGACGAGCGCGAGGCCCGCGGGAAGGTTGACGACAACGCGGACGTCGTGCTTGCCGGTATCGAGGCCCGCAACGGAGGCATCGACCTCGAACGTCCGCCCCTCGAGGCGATCGAGGTCCGCGACGGACCCGCCGATCGTGACGAGCACTCCGTCCGTCGAGACGGCGTAGTGGCGGTCGGCCCGTGTGCCCGTGAGCCGGATCCCGGCGCTGAACGTCCGCGTCGCAGTGACCTGGCGGAGCCGGACGGTGATCGTGATCGGCGTCGGCTTGACGGCGAGGACGCCCGTCGGAAGGTCGAGGTCGCGCGTCTGAACGATGTCGTCCGTCGCGCCGTCGACCGACAACGTGGCCGTCGTCGCGATGCCGAGCGCGTTCAACTGGTTGGCGTCGCCCTCGACGTTGACGGCCGCCGGGTTCACGCTGATCGTCGCGATCTCGAACCCCGGAGCGGGCGTACCCGTGACGTTCGCGGCGACGGGCAGCGACTTCGTCCGGCGGTCCGTGAAGACGACAATCCGAACCCGGACGCTCGATGGGTCCACGTCCACCCCGCGCAGCTGCTCGCCCACAGCGTCGACCGGGATCAGCTCGACGTCGCGGTCGAAATCGATGCCCCCGGGATCGAGCTGCACGCGTGCGACTGCGGCGTCGACGCGCCGGACCTCGCTACCCGGGCCCTTGATGATGACCTCGGTCTGCGACGGGACGGGGTCGCGAACGTCGAGCTTGGGCGGCGCCGTACCGTATTCGACACGGACCGGCACGGTGCGCGTCGCGACCTGATCGACCTTGACGGTGATCCGGTTCGGACGCGCCTCGAGGACGACGATGCGGTCGTCGATGGCCTCGACGTGAACGGGAACGGAGACGGATCCCGCCTTGGCTTCGACCGACGACAGATCGACGGTCGCGCGGAAGCTCGAGTTGTCGACCTTGATTCCGGCGTCTTCGGGGGCGAAGTAGCGGATGGACGTGACGTTGTCGAGGCTGGACACCCGGACGACGTCGGGTCGCTGATTGACGGCGGTAACGGGGATCGTGACGGGAACAGTCCGGGCGTTCTCGCTCAACACGAACAGGCTGTAGAGCACCGTCGCGAGCACAACCGCAGCGAGCTTGAGCGGCCAGTTGTGAACGAGGAACGCGACTGTCCGGGTCACCGGCGTGCCTGGACCGGCGCCGCGACGGCCTCGTCGTCGGCGGCTCGCTCCGTCCGGGGCGGGCGTCGCGTCCCGTTCCGGCCGACGAACCTGCCCAGATCCGCTATCCGCGGCGCTCGACCGCCGGGGCGTCGCGGGACGAGGCGGGCGGGCGTCCGCAGACCAAGGACGGACCGACCGCCGGCCGGGGTGAGGAGCGTCCTGATCGCGCGGGCGAGCTGTGGCTCGTTCAGGTTGCGGACGATCCGCGCGCGCTCCACGAGGCTGACCTGCCCGTTCTCCTCCGAGACGACGACGACGACGGCATCCGTCTGCTCGGTGATGCCGAGCGCCGCGCGGTGCCGCGTGCCGAACCGCTCGGTGTGGATCGTCGTCTCGGCCAGTGGCAGGACCGCGCCGGCCGCGAGGATCGTCTCGCCGCGGACGATCACCGCGCCGTCATGGAGCGCCGTCCGCGGCGCGAAGATCGTCCGAAGGAGATCGACCGACAGGTCGCCGTGGACCATCACGCCTGTTTCGGCGATCTCCTCGAGCCCGGTGTCGCGCTCGAGGACGATGAGCGCGCCGTGCCCGTCACGCGACAGGAGCGCCGCGGCGCGCGAGATCTCGTCGGCGACGCGGTCCGTCGCGCGCTGGTCCGCGGGCGACAGCAGCCAGGCGAACGACCCGACCCGCCCGATCCGGTCGAGAGCCCGGCGCAACTCCGGCTGGAAGACGACGACGAGCGCGAACAGGCCGACGACGGCGCCTGTCTGCATGATCTGGGTGAGGAGCCGGAGGCTCAGGGCCTGGGCCGCGGCGTAGACCGCGACGAGGACGGTCACGCCGATGACCAGGCGCACCGCCCGCGTCCCACGGATCAGGCTGAACAGCCAGTAGATGAGGAGGGCGGTGATCCCGATGTCGAGCAGCGTCGTCGGTCTGACCTGATCGAGGATCGACTCCAGGAGCTGCCGCATCGTCGGCCGAGTGTAGCATCGCGACCCCTCCCGGCCGGACCCTGACGACCGGCGCGAGTGCCCCGGACCCGCGTTCCGCCGTCGCGCCCGACATCGGCCGCGGCAGTCTCAAACGCAGAGCGCCGCGAGCTCCTCCTCGTCGGCGAATCGGCGCCGGATGAGGTCGCAGACGCGCTCGCGGCCGGCGGTGTCGGAGGTCAGCTCGACGAGCCGACCGAGGAGCCGCAGCTTCTCGACCGCCGGACGCCGCCAACCGGAATCGTCGTACAGCTCCGCGAGCGTTACGTGCAGCTCGGTATCGCCGGGCGCGATCGCCAGTGCGATATAGCACGAGTCGAGCGCGGCATTGAGTTTGCCTGCGGCACGGTGGAGTGCCGCCGCCTGGACAAGGAGGTCGCGCGCGCCGGCGGCATCGCCGGCATCGATTCGCGCCTCGGCTTCGGCGACGACGGCGATCGGATCGGGCGGCGGCTCCGGTGGCGGCCCCGCCGGCGACGCTCCGGCGACGAGCGCCATTGCCCGCTCGAGGGCAGCCGCTGCTGCCGGGTCGTTCGGTGCCCCGCGGAGCAGCTCGGCAAGCCGCTCGACATGGCGCCGGCGCTCGCGCGATTCCGCCAGCTCGAGCGCTCGACGGGTCGAATCGCACGCGTCGGGGAGCCGCCCCTCGGCCTCCTGGACCCCGGCGAGGACGTCGAGCGCGTCGGCCGCGTCGACGCGGCGCCCCAGTGTCGCGAGCACCTCTGCGCGGCCCGCCAGCGACTGTTCGTCGCGTGGCGCACGATCGAGCGCCTGGCTGTACGCCGCGAGTGCCTCGTCGTGGCGTCCGAGACGATGCAGCGTGCCCGCGAGACTGGCGTACGGAAGGGGCCGCTCCGGAGCGATCTCGATCGCTTCGCCGTACGCAATGACCGCCGCGTCGAGCCGTCCGCGGAGCGCGCCGACGTGGCCGCGCCGAAGCGCGTCCTTGTACCGTTCGAACAGCGCGTCGCTCACCGCGTGCCCCCCTCCCGTTCGGCGAGCAGCTCGACGAGCAGCGCCTTCTGGACGTGCAACCGGTTCTCCGATTGCTCGAAGATCATGCTCTGCGGACCGTCCATCACGTCGGACGCGATCTCCTCGCCGCGATGCGCCGGGAGGCAGTGCATGACGACCGCATCCGGTCCCGCGGCGTCGACGAGCGCGGCATCGACACGATACCGGCCGAAAGCGTCGCGACGCTCCTCGGTCTCCGCTTCCTGCCCCATCGACGTCCATGCGTCGGTGTAGACGACGTCCGCGCCGTGGACCGCCTCGCGTGGATCATCCGTAAACGCAAGCCGGCCACCGACAGCGGAACCGATCGCCCGCGCGCGGTCGACGATGCGCGCGTTCGGCTCGTAGCCCGCCGGATGCGCGAGGCGGACCTCGAGGCCCATCGCCGCGCCGAGCAGCGCGAGCGAGTGGTAGACGTTGTTGCCGTCGCCGACGAACGCCAGCACGAGACCGTCGAGCCGCCCGAACCGCTCGCGCAGGGTGAACAGGTCGGCGAGCGCCTGGCACGGATGCTCGCGCAGGGTGAGCCCGTTGATGACCGGGATCGTCGCCTGCGCCGCGAGCTCGGCGACGACTTCGTGCGGTCCGGTCCGCGCGACGATCGCGTCGACGAATCGATCGAGGTTTCGGGCAACGTCGCGAACGCTCTCGCGCGCACCGAGAACGACGTCGTTGGTGAGATAGATGCCGTGCCCGCCGAGCTGCGTCATGCCGGCCTCGAACGTCACGCGCGTCCTGAGACTCGGGCGCTGGAAGAGCATCGCGAGCGTGCGCCCGACGAGCGGCGGCGCTGCATGCCGTCGGTCGACAGAAAACTCTGCCTTCAGTCGACCCGCGGTCTCGAAGAGGACGCCGACCTCGGCGGCGGAGAAGTCAGCCGCCGAGAGGAGATCGCGGCCCCGAAGCGTGGCTCGACCAGAGACGACCGTCATGCGCAAACCCTAGCTGCGGCTCGTGCCGACTCGCGGCGTTGCGTCGCACGCACGTATCGGCGGAGGAACGTTCGCTCGTTCGCCGGTCGTTGCGTCCCACGCACAGGATGGCCCCTGTGTCTCCGGTTCGTGCGTCCCACGCACGATCGAACGAAGGAGCGGGCGCTTCTTCGCCCGTACGTGCGTCCGGCGCAACAAGCTGGGCTCGCGCGGCCAACGCCGCCTTCGGCCGGACGACGCCGCGCTAGCGCTTGGTGTATTGCGGCGCCTTGCGGGCTCGCTTCAGTCCGTACTTCTTGCGCTCCTTCATCCGCGGGTCGCGGCTGAGGAGTCCCGCCTGGCGGAGGGCGAGCCGGTTCGCCTCGGGGTCGACCTCGAGCAGCGCCCTGGCGATGCCGTGCTGGATCGCCCCGGCCTGGCCCGTCACGCCGCCGCCCTCGACCTTGATCATCGTGTTGTAGCGGCCTTCGGTCCCCGTGACCCGGAACGGCATCCGAAGCTCGGCTTCGTTGACCGCATTGCCGAAGTGCTCGTCGAGCGTCCGGCCGTTAACGACGATGTCGCCGTCACCCGGCAGGAGCCGAACGCGCGCGATCGCCGTCTTGCGGCGACCGGTCCCGGAGAAGAATGCAGCGGAAGTGGGCATCGGTCGGGCTCCTGTCAGGCGAGCGGCTCAGGCCGCTGGGCCTGATGCGGGTGATCGGTTCCGGCGTAGACCTTGAGCTTGCGGAGCTGCTGCACGCCGAGCTTGGTGCGCGGCAGCATGCCTTTCACGGCGCGGCGGATGACCTCCTCCGGACGCCGATCGAGGAGGTGGCCCAGGGTTTCCTCGCGGTAGCCCTGGGGGAACCCGCTGTGGCGGATGTACAGCTTGCTCTCGCGCTTGTCGCTGCTCACGGCGATCCGCGACGCGTTGAGCACGATCACGTGGTCGCCCGAATCGAGGTTCGGCGACCAGGTCGGCTTGTGCTTCCCTTCGAGGACGCGCGCGATCCGCGACGCGAGGCGCCCGAGCGTCTCGTCGGTCGCGTCGACGACGAACCAGCGCCGATCGATCTCGCTCTCGCGCGCCGTGTAGGTCTTCGCGTTCATCGTTCCTCGTTGTCTCCCATTCGTCGCTCCGTCCGCCGTCCCAGGACGACGCGACGGAGACAGAGTCCCTTCGCCGGAGCCGCAGCTCCGTTGAGGGCCGGCTCGCCTGCGGCCAGTGCCGCCGCGACGCCGCTGCCATCCAGTTTTCCTGCGCCGACCTCGAGGAGGGCGGCGACCATTCGGCGGACCATGCCGCGGAGAAACGCGTCTGCCGTGACGTCGATCGTCACGAGCCGGCCGGTCCTCCGGACCCGGACCGAGTGCACGGTCCGGACCGGCTGTTGGTCCGCTGCCCCGAAGGCGCTGAAGTCGTGCCGGCCAACGAAGACCGACCCGGCCCGCTCCATCGCGGCGGTGTCGAGCGGGACCCGAACCGCGAGCGCCGTACGCTCGCGAAGCGGGCTCCGCGGCCCGTTCCAGACGGTGTATCGATACTCCCGGTACCGCGCCGCGTATCTCGGGTGGAACCCGGCGGGAACCCGCCTGAGGTCGCGGATCGCGACATCGTGCGGGAGTGTCCCGTTCAGCGCCGCCGCCAGATCGTCTGCCGAGAGGCGCCCCGCGTAGGTGAATGCGATCACCTGCCCGATGGCGTGGACTCCGGCGTCCGTGCGGCCGGCCCCGTCGACCGGCCGCCTCGCCCCATCGCTGAGGCGGGAGAGCGCGGTCTCGAGCTCACCCTGGACGGTCCTCGCATTCGGTTGGATCTGGAATCCCGCGAAGTCCGTCCCGTCGTATTCAACCGTCGCGCGATAGCGCCGCGGCGCGGCCTCTCGACCGCCTTTGTTCATTCCGGCAACCTCAGTGTTCAGTTGCCCATTGTTCACCGAGGTCCGGGGCGAAGCTCCGCGACGCCATCGGCCCGAGGTCTGCGCTCGCTCCCGTCCTCCGCACCGCCTTCGGCTGCACTCGGCCCAGCGGCGAGGTGGCTATTCGAATTGCCTCTCTTAGACCAATTCGATCTGAACGATTTCCGATGCGTCGCCGCGGCGCTGGCCGATGCGCACGATCCGGGTGTAACCCGAGGTGCGGTCCGCGTACTTCGGCGCGATCTCGTCGAAGAGCTTGCTCACGACGAGCGGCTCGTTCGGGAACTCGGACACGATCGTCCGGCGCGCGTTGAGGTCGCCGCGCTTGGCGATCGTGATCGCGCGCTCGACGCGGCCGCGGATCTCCTTGGCCTTCGCCTCGGTCGTCTTGACCCGCTCATAGCGGAGCACGGAGACGGTGAGGTTCTTGTACAGCGCGAGCCGCGGTCCCTGCTTTCGGCTGAGCTTGCGCCCGCCGATCCGGTGCGCCATCGGTCAGGACTCCGCCTCGTCGTCGAAGCCATCCTCGGTGTCGTCGCCCTCGAGGCCGTTGGACTCGGTCTCCGGAACGATGAAGCCGCGCATCCGGAGGCGCTCCTTCATCTCGTCGAGCGACTTCTTGCCGAAGTTGCGCATTCGCAGGAGATCGTCGTCCTTGAGCTGGAGCAGCTGGCCCACCTTGACGATGTTGTTCCGCTTCAGCGAGTTGTAGGCCCGCATCGGGAGGTCGAGCTCCTCGATCGGCATGTCGAGCATGTTCGGCGGCAGCTGCGGGACGCCGCTCGCCGCACGGTCGACCTGCGAGGCCGCCATGCCGATCGTGATGAACGGCCGGAACTGGTTGACGAGGATCTCGGCGGAGCGGCTGAGCGACTCCTCCGGAGTGATCGTGCCGTCGGTCTCGATCTCGATCGTGAGCTTGTCGTAGTTGGTCATCTGACCGACGCGCATGCTCTCGACCCAGTAGTTGACCTTCCGAACCGGGGTGAAGATCGCGTCGACGGCGATGACGCCGATCGGCAGCGCCTCGGCACGCTCCGCGCCCAGGTAGCCGACGCCCTTCTCGACGGTCAGGTCCATCTCGATCGTCACGTCGTCCGTGTCGAGCGTCATGAGCACGAGCTCCGGGTTGACGATCTCCACGTCGGCCGACTCGGCGATGTCGCCGGCCGTCACCGCGCCTGCACCGCTCTTGATGAGCCGAAGCTGAACGGGGTGGGTCGCGAAGCTCTTGAGGCGGAGCTTCTTGACGTTCAGGACGATCTGGGTGACGTCTTCCTTGACGCCGGGGATCGTCGAGAACTCCTGGTAGACGTCGCGGATCTGGATCGACGTGACCGCGGCGCCCTCGAGCGACGAGAGGAGGACGCGCCGGATGGCGTTGCCGAGCGTGACGCCGTAGCCGGCCTGAAGCGGGCCGGCCTCGTACTTGGCGTACGTGCCGACTTCCTCGACGGGCTCGATCTGCGGGTTCTCGAGTTCGATCATGAGCGGGGCTTACCTCGAGTAGTACTCGACCACGAGCTGCTCGTTGAGATCGAGCGGCATCTGGTCGCGGCGGGGGAGGTCGTTGACCGTTCCACCAAGCCTGGCGGCGTCGACGGCCAGCCACTCCGGCGCCTGGTGCGAGCGGAGCGTCTCCTTGGCGACCTTGAAGAGCTCGCGCGCCTTGTGCGACTCGCGAACCTCGATCCGGTCACCGGGGTTGAGCTGGAACGACGGGATGTTGGTGGGCCGGCCGTTGACGGCGAAGTGGCCGTGGCCGACGAGCTGGCGCGCCGACGGCCGGGACGGCGCGAAGCCCATCCGGTAGACGACGTTGTCGAGCCGCAGCTCGAGCGAGCGCAGGAGCGTCTCGCCCGTCACGCCCGGGCGGTTCTCGGCCTGGACGAAGTAGTTGCGGAACTGGCGCTCCAGGACGCCGTAGGTCTTGCGGACCTTCTGCTTCTCGCGGAGCTGGAGGCCGTACTCGCCGACCTTGCGGCGCCGGACGCCGTGCTGGCCCGGGGGCGTTGGACGCCGCTCGAACGAGCACTTCTTGGTGTAGCAGCGAGTGCCCTTGAAGAAGAGCTTGGCGCCCTCGCGGCGGCAGATGCGGCAAACGGATTCGGTGTATCTGGCCATCAGTGACTCGCTAGACCCGGCGCCGCTTGGGGGCGCGGCAGCCGTTGTGCGGGATGGGGGTGACGTCGGTGATCGCGGAGACCTCGAGGCCGGCGGCCTGGAGCGAGCGGATCGCCTGCTCGCGGCCTGCGCCCGGACCCTTGACGTAGACCTCGACCTGTCGCAGCCCGTGCTCCATGGCGCGCTTCGCGGCCCCATCCGCGGACAGCGCTGCGGCATACGGCGTGCTCTTGCGCGATCCCTTGAACCCGGCCACGCCGGCGGAGCCCCAGCTGAGGACCGCACCCGTCATGTCGGTGATCGTGATGATCGTGTTGTTGAAGGTCGCCTGGATATGAACGTGCCCCTGGGGGACGTTCTTCTTCTCGCGCCGGCGCTGCTTGGTCGCCTTCTTCCGTTCAGCCATGCGTGATCGCGATCCTCATCACTTCTTGCGCCGGACGCCGACCGTCTTCTTCGGTCCGCGCCGCTGGCGAGCGTTCGTCTTCGTCCGCTGGCCCCGGACCGGCAGATTGCGCCGGTGGCGCAGGCCGCGGTAGGAGCCGATCTCGATCAGCCGCTTGATGTTCAGCGCGACCTCACGCCGGAGGTCCCCCTCGACCTTGTAGCGGCGATCGATGAGCTCGCGCAGCCGGTTGACCTGCTCTTCCGTCAGGTCGCGGACCCGCGTGTCCGGGTTGATGTTCGTCTGGGTCAGGATCTTCTGGCTGGTCGGCAGACCCAGGCCGAAGATGTAGGTGAGGGCGATCTCCACCCGCTTCTCGCGCGGAATGTCGACGCCGGCGATCCGTGCCATCGCTTACCCCTGCCGTTGCTTGTGCTTGGGATTGGTGCAGATCACCATGACCGTCCCGTGTCGGCGGATGACTTTGCAGTTGTCGCAGCGGGCCTTGACGGAGGCTCTGACTTTCACGGGTTCCTCGTGCGCGGTGGCGGTCTGGTGCGGTTACTTGAGTCGGTAAGTGATCCGGCCGCGGGTCAGGTCGTAGGGCGACAGCTCCACGCGAACCCGGTCGCCGGGCAGGATCCGGATGAAATTCATCCGGAGCTTCCCGCTGATATGAGCGAGGACGCGGTGGCCGTTCTCCAGCTCGATCGCGAACATCGTGTTGGGCAACGGCTCGATCACCGTCCCCTCGACTTCGATCGCGTCCTTCTTGGCCACAGGCGCCTTAGCTTCCCTTTCTCACGCCGAGTGCCGGTCCGGAAGGACCGACACACGAACGCGCAGCATATCAAACATGGTCATTTCCGACAACCCCACGGTCAAACCGTGGTGAGGATCTCGGGGCCGTTTTCGGTCACCGCGATGGTGTGCTCGAAGTGGGCCGCGAGGGAGCCGTCGCGCGTGACGACGGTCCAGCCATCGGGCTTGATCGCCACCTCGTGACCGCCAAGCGTGAGCATCGGCTCGATCGCGAGGCAGATCCCGGGCACGAGCTCGAGGCCCCTGGCGCCGACCCGGTAGTTCGGCACCTGCGGGTCCTGGTGCATCTCGGTCCCGATCCCATGGCCGACGAACTGGCGGACGATCCCGTAGCCCTTCGCCGCAGCGACGTCCTCGATGGCCGCGGAGATGTCGCCGATGCGGGCGCCCGGCACAGCGGCAGCGATCCCGGCCATCATCGCGAGGCGCGTCGTCTCGACGAGCTCCGACGTGCCGTCCGCCGCGGCTCCGACGACGAACGTCCGCGCGGCGTCGCCGTGCCAGCCGTCGACGATCGCGCCGGCATCGATCGACACGATCTGACCCTCGCGGATGGCGCGGCCGCCCGGGATCCCGTGGACGACCTCGTCATCGATCGAGATGCACAGGGAGGCCGGGAACGGGTTGCGGCGGTCGCCGTAGCCCTTGAATGACGGAACACCGCCGGCGGCCCGAATGTGCTTCTCCGCGAGCTCGTCGAGGCGCCCGGTCGTGACGCCGGGCTTCAGCTCGGACTCGACGAGCGCCAGGACCTCGGCGACGAGCCGTCCGGCCCGGCGCATCCGCTCGATCTCCTGGCGCGACTTCCGGGTGACCACTAGACCACCTGCCTGACCGGTGGGTCGAGCTCGGCGAGGAGGGCCGCCGTGACATCGCGGATCGATTGCCGACCGTCGACGGTGCGGAGGATCCCGCGCCCGCGGTAATACTCGATCACGTCTGTCAGCGCCCCGAGCTGCTCGGCGAAGCGCGCGCGAACCGTCTCGACCTCGTCGTCGGCACGCTGGATGAGGGCCGAGCCGTCGATGTCGCAGCGCCCCGGCACTCGCGGCGGGTTCGCTGTCGCGTGGTACACGTGCCCGGACTGCTCGCAGATCCAGCGA
Organism: Candidatus Limnocylindrales bacterium; assembly: GCA_035264845.1. Taxonomy (GTDB): domain Bacteria; phylum Chloroflexota; class Limnocylindria; order Limnocylindrales; family CSP1-4; genus JACDAV01. The sequence continues at coordinate 15,794 of DATFPL010000032.1, forward strand.
CCTGCCATCCGTCGGATGAGGTCGTCCGCCGGCACGTCGATGAGGAGCGCGCGATCGACCTTCGCGCCGCGCTCGGCGAGGGCGGCGTCGAGCGCCTCGGCCTGCGCGCGCGTCCGCGGGAAGCCGTCGAGGATGGCGCCGGTCGTGGCGTCCGCCTCGTCGAGCCGGTCGAGGAGCATCCGGATCGTGATCTCGTCCGGCACGAGCTGCCCGCGGTCCATGTACCGCCGCGCCTCGCGCCCGATCGCGGTCCCGAGCCGGAATGCCTCGCGGAACAGGTCACCCGTCGCGATGTGCGGCATGTCGAGCCGTTCGCGAAGGACCTGCGCCTGCGTCCCCTTCCCGGCCCCCGGTGCCCCGAGAAGCACGATGACTGTCATGCGGCCGGAAACTGCCTCGAGTCGGCCGGGATGGCGAGGTCAGCGCCAGGCGACGCCGAGCACCCGACCGAGCGCACCTGAAGGCGCGTGAGGGAGGGAGCGCAGGCGGCAGCGCCGCGATGGCCCGCCAAACCGGTCGACGTCAACGAATGAAGCCCTCGTAGTTCCTCATCATGAGTTGGGCTTCGATCTGCTTCATCGTCTCGACGACGACGCTGACGACGATCAGCAACCCCGTGCCGCCGAGGGCGATGTTGGCGAGGTCGGGAAAGACGATCCCGGCGATCGTCGGCGCCACCGCGATGAGCCCGAGGAACAGCGCGCCGGCAACCGTGATGCGGAAGACGACGCGGGCGAGGTAATCCTGCGTCGGCCGACCAGGCCGGATGCCCGGGATGAAGCCGCCGTTTTTCCGCAGCTGCTCGGCCGTCTCATCGGGCTTGAACGTGAACGCCGTGTAGAAGTACGTGAAGCCGACGGTGAGCAGGAAGTAGAGCAGCACGTACGGCAGCGATCGCGAGTTGAAGAACGTGGTTATGCCAGTGGCGATGTCGGCGACGATCTTCACGTTGCTGGTGGTGAAGTACGACGCGATCTGCTGCGGGAACAGCAGGATGCTGACCGCGAAGATGATCGGGATGACGCCGGCCTGGTTGACGCGGAGCGGCAGGAACGTTTGACCGCCCTGGTACATCCGACGCCCGCGGACCCGGCTCGCGTACTGGATCGGAATCCGACGCTGGCCTTCCTGGATGTAGATGATCACCGCCACGGCCGTGATGCCGATGATCGCGAAGAGGATCAGCGACGTCAGGTTCGGCGTCTGGGCGAAGCCCTGGATGGCACTCGGTGCGCGGCTCACGATGCCGGCGAAGATGATGAAGCTGATTCCGTTGCCGATGCCCTTCTCGGTGATGAGCTCACCTAGCCACGTGAGGGCGATCGAGCCCGCCGTCAGCGTCGCGATCTGGGTCAGCGTCGTGAAGCTCGACAGGGAGAACGTCCCGGTCAGGATGTTCTGCGAGTTCAACAGGGCGAGGAACCCGTAGGCCTGCAGGACCGCCATCGGGACCGACAGGTAGCGGGTGTACTGGTTGATCTTGTTGCGCCCGTACTCGCCTTCGCGGCTCAGCGCCTGGAGCGACGGGATCACGCCCGTCATGAGCTGCATGATGATCGAGGCGTTGATGTACGGGTTGACGCCAAGCCCGACGACCGAGAAGTTCGACAACCCCCCGCCCGAGAACAGGTCGAGCAGCCCGAACAACGGGTTGCCCTGAAAGAACGACTGCAGCTGGGCCTTGTCGACGCCGGGGACCGGCACGTGGGCCAGGAACCGGAAGACGACGAGGATCCCGAGGACGAAGAGGATCCGCCGCCGGATGTCGGGCGCGCGGAACGCGTTGAGGAGCGATTCGAACACGGGCTAGCTCGCGGTCGACGTGGACCCGGCCTCGTCTGCGTCGATGGCGGCCGACGGGTCGTCACCCACGAGATCCGCAACGGCCGTCGGGGTGGCGAGATCGCCCGCGGTGTCGACGGGCGCGGGCGCGTCGTCCGATGCGACCTCGGACGCGGCCTCGGCCTCCGCGACCGCTTCGGCCTGGTCCGCGGATTCGACTTCCGGTCGCGCGGCGTGGCTGCGCGGAGTGGGACCGGCATCCGATGTCGCGGCATCGCGCTTGCCGCCGTCGCGGTTGGGGCGCTCGCCAACGTCCGCACCGGCAGACGCGCGCGCGTCGTCGCGCTTCGGCTTCGAACGCGGTTCCCGCGAAGGCGCGGCCTCGCCGTCCTCCCCCACCCCGATCGCGGGACGCGGCGTCTTCGGAACCTCGAGGACGGAGACGGAACCGCCGGCTGCCTCGATCTTCGACACGGCGCTCTTGCTGAACGCATCCGCGACGACGAACAGCGGCGTCGACAGGTCGCCTCCCCCGGCGAGCACCTTGAGGGGCTTGCGGACCGACCGAACGAGCCCGACGTCCTTGAGGATCTCGGCATTGACCGTGATCGGCGCCGGCGTCTTCGACTTCGAGCCGCTGCCCGGCATGTCACCGCCCTGAAAGCGGCCCTCCTCGAGCAGTCGCGCGATGTCGCCGAGATTCACGATCTCGTACTCGACGTCGAAGCGGTTCTTGAAGCCGCGAAGCTTCGGGATCCGCATGTGGAGCGGCGTCTGGCCGCCCTCGAACCACGGCGGGATCGAGCCGCCGGCGCGCGCCTTCTGGCCCTTCGTGCCGCGTCCGGCGGTCTTGCCCTTGCCGGCCGCGATGCCGCGCCCGACCCGCATGCGGTCCTGGCGCGACCCTGCAGCGGGTCGCAGGTCGTGGAGCTTCATGGTTGCTTCTCCGGACTCGTGGCGGCGCCCTTCGCGGCGTCGACCTCCTCGACGGTGACGAGGAACCGGACCGCGCGGACCATGCCGCGGGTGGCGTCGTTGGCGGGGACGACGACGGTATCGCCGATCCGCTTCAGCCCGAGTGCGCGCATCGTCGCGCGGTTGCGCGCGATGTGGCTGATCGTGCTCTTGATCTGGGTCACGCGGAGGCTAGCGGCCATTCGTCCCCTCCGTCGTCGCCGCCGGCTGACCGGCGATGAACGCGCGAACCGGGACGCCGCGGCGAGCCGCGATGTCCGCCGCGGAGCTGAGGCTTCGGAGCGCCTCGATCGTCGCCCGCGTGACGTTGACGGGGTTCGTCGAGCCGTGCGTCTTCGACAGGATGTCGCGGACGCCGGCCGCCTCGAGGACCGCGCGGACGGCGCCGCCGGCAATGACGCCGGTCCCCTGCGAGGCCGGCTTCAGCAGCACGCGGCTGGCGCTGAACTGCATGTGGACCTCGTGCGGGATGGTCGTCCCGACCATCGGGATCCGGATGATGTGCTTCTTCGCGTCCTCGACGCCCTTGCGAATCGCCTCGGGCACCTCGCCGGCCTTGCCGAGCCCGGCACCGACGTGACCCGCCTTGTCGCCGACGACCACGATCGCGCTGAAGCTGAAGCGCCGGCCGCCCTTGACGACCTTGGCGACTCGGTTGATCTGGACGACGCGCTCCTCGAGCGCGAGCTTGTTGGGATCGATCCTGGCCAACTGGATGCTCCTCTCAGAACTCGAGGCCGGCTTCGCGAGCCGCATCGGCGAGCGAGCGGATGCGTCCGTGGTAACGGAAGCCCGAGCGGTCGAAGACGACGCGCGCGACGCCGGCGGCCTTCGCACGCTCGGCGACGAGCCGGCCGACCTGCTTCGCCTCGTCGGTCTTCGTCTGCTTTGACGCGCGAAGGTCCTTCTCGACAGTCGACGCCGCGGCGAGCGTCTTGCCCGACGAGTCGTCGATGACCTGCGCGTAGATGTGGTTGAGGCTGCGGAAGACGGCAAGCCGCGGCCGCGACACGGATCCCTCCATGTGGAGGCGGATCCGGGCGTGGCGCTTCTGCCGCGCACCGCCGCGACTGACGAGCTGGCTCATGACTTGACGGTGACCTCGATGCTCACTTCTTGCCGCCGATCTTGCCGGCCTTGCCGGCCTTGCGGCGGATGCGCTCGCCGGCGTAGCGGACGCCCTTGCCCTTGTACGGCTCGGGCTTGCGCGTCGAGCGGACCCGTGCTGCGATCTGGCCGACGAGCTCCTTGTCGATGCCGACGACCGTCAGGCGGGTGGGATTCTCGAGCTCGAACGTGATGCCGGCCGGCGGGTCGATCTCGATCGGGTGGCTGTAGCCCAGGTTGAGCTGCAGCTTGCGGCCGACGAGCGAGGCCCGATAGCCGACGCCGGTGATCTCGAGCGGCTTGCGGTAGCCGGTCGTGACGCCGACGACCATGTTGTTGACGAGCGTCCGGGTCAGGCCGTGGAGCTGCTTGTGCTGCTTCTGCTCGGTGGGCCGGCTGACGACGATCGAGCCGTCCTCGCGGACGACCGTCATGTCGGGATGGAGCTCGCGGGTCAGCTCGCCCCTGGGGCCCTTGATCGTGACCTGGCGGCCGTCAATCGCAACGTCGACGCCGGACGGCACAGAGATGGGCAGGCGACCGATTCGTGACATCTGCGGCTACCAGACGTACGCCAGGACTTCGCCGCCGAGCTGGGCCTTGCGGGCCTGCGCGCCGGTCATGATCCCCTGGCTCGTGCTGACGATGACGATGCCGAGTCCACCCAGGACCCGCGGGATATCGGTCTTGCGGGCGTAGACACGCAGCCCGGGCTTGCTGATCCGCTTGAGCCCCGAGACGACCGGCGCCTTGCCGCCGACGTACTTGAGCTGGATGCGGAGGAACTGGCGCGGGCCGTCCTGCGCCTCGGACCAGGACTCGATGAACCCCTCGTCCTGGAGG
>DATFPL010000033.1:0-9845 GCA_035264845.1 Candidatus Limnocylindrales bacterium
TGGACGGAGCTGCGGTGCACTACTACGAACTCCATGAGGGCGACAACGAGGTCTATTCCGATGTGCTTCTCGAGCACGACGAGGAATACGAGCCGGAGGAGTTCTTCGAGCTCGTCCAGGCCGCCCGGCGGCGCGTCCTGACGGGGTTCGAGGAAGATACGCTCGTCGAGGCAATCGCGGCCGACCTGGAGCGGACGCACGGGTTCACCGCGATCACCGACGAGCGGCTTACCGCCGCTGTGAACGTGTCCCGGGACGAGGACGAGAACTACCTCGCCGAGATCGGCAACGACACGCTGGTCGAACAGGACGACGACGTCCGAACCGTGTACGCCGAGTTCGACCCTGCCAACGGAGACGGTCCCCTCCACTGACCCGCATGGACGCGAGCGTCAGCGGCTGAACAGGATCTCGACCACGTCGCCGTCGCGGACCCGGTATGTCTTTCCTTCGGATCGCAGGCGGCCGGCCTTGCGCGCGTCCGCCGTCGAGCCGAGGGTCACCAGGTCGTCGTAGGCGACCGTTTCGGCGCGGATGAAGCCGCGTGCGAGATCGGTGTGGATCGTGCCCGCCGCGTCGACCGCGGTCGAGCCGTCGGGGATCGGCCAGGCGCGCACTTCGTCGGGGCCGGCGGTCAGGAACGAGATCAGTCCGAGCAGCCGGTACGACAGCGCGATGACGCGGTCGAGGCTCGACTCCTTCAGCCCAAGCTCCTCCATGAACACGCCGGCCTCGTCCGGTTCGAGCTCGCCGAGCTCCATCTCGATCTTCGCCGACAGGGCATCGACGAGCGTGTGCTCGTGCCGGTAGTCGGCGGTGATGGACGAGACGAGGTCGGCGGCCCGCGGGAGGTCCGCCTCGCCGATGTTGAGCAGCACGAGCACGGGCTTCTGGGTTAGGAATCTGAAGCCGCGGATCGCCTTCTCCTCGTCCGCGTCGAGCCCGGCGTCGCGGATCGGGTCGCCGACCTCGAGGGTTTGCTTGAGCCGTCGGAGGACGACTTCCTCGCGCTCGTTCGCCTCGCGCTCGGCCTGTGTTCCGTGTCGGCCGCTCGTGCCGAGACGCTCGAGCCGACGGTCGACGAGCGCCAGGTCGGCGAGGGTGAACTCGAGGTCCAGCTGCTCGAGGTCGCGGCGCGGATCGACCGAACCCGCGGGGTGCGGGAACGACGGGTCCTCGAACGCCCGGACGACGTGGATGAGTGCGTCGGCCTCGCGCAGCCGCGCGAGGTGCTCCGCCGGCAGCTCTTCGGTGCCGACGCGACCCTCCGACGATGCCGGCGGCGCGGGCAGGTCGACGTACGTCACGTCGGCCTGGACGACCTTCTTCGGCTTGAAGATCTCGGCCAGGCGGTCGAGCCGCCGGTCCGGCACCTTCACGACGCCGACGTTGAGCTGGAGCCCGCCGAACCCACCGGTCTCGGCGTGGCCGCGGGTGAGCGTGTTGAAGACGGTCGTCTTGCCCGCGCCGGCAAGACCGACGATCGCGATCTGCATCCGCGAAGGGTAGCGGGACGGCGCCGGATCGGGCCGTCAGTACCCGGCGCCCGGGTCGACGACGTTGATGAGCGGCGCGCCGGCGGCGAAGCGGCGGAGGTTCTCGCAGAAGAGGCCGACGCTCCTGTCGAGGACGCGGCCGCTCGACCACGACGTATGCGGTGTCACGATCGCGTTCGGCAGGTCGTAGAACGGTGACGCCGGCGGCAGCGGCTCCTCCGTGAACGTGTCGAGGACGGCGCCCCCGATCGGGCCGTCGCGGAGCGCCCGAAGCAGCGCCCGCTCGTCGACGAGGCGGCCGCGGGCGACATTGATCAGCCATGCGCCGGGCTTCATCGCGGCCAGCGCCGCTGCGTCGATCATCCCCTCGGTGTCCGGCGTCAGCGGCGCGGCGAGGACGACAAAGTCCGACTCGGCGAGCAGCTCAGGCAACCCCTCGGGCCCGAGGACTCGGTCGAGGGCGAGGTCGCCGATCGTTGCGTCCTCGTCGGGGTCGGGCGTTGTGGCGGCCGATCCCACGTCGGTCCGACGGCGCGTCGCGACGATCCGGCAGCCAAACGCACCGGCGAGTGTCGCCACGGCGCGCCCGATCGAGCCGAGCCCGACGATCCCGACCGTCACGTCCCGGAGCTCCGCACCCTCGAGCGGCTGCCACGTCCGCTCGCGCTGGAGCTCGAGGAGCTGCGGCAACCGCCGGCTGACCGCGAGGATCATCATCACGACGTATTCGGCGATCGGGCGGCTGAAGACGCCGCGCGCGTTCGTGATGACGACACCGCGTTCGCGCGCCGCGGGCGTCAGCGCACGCTCGACGCCGGCCGACGCACTGTGGACCCAGGTGAGACGCGGCGCGCGACTCAGCAGCCGGTCGAACGCCTCCGCGGAAAGCCAGCCTCGAAGGAGCACCTCGACGTCCTCGAGCGGCCCGTCCGCCAATCCCTCGACCGACAGCGTGATCAGCCGCGCGCCCGGCGCCGCCTCGCGGATCCGGTCGAGGTCGCGGCCGCGGTAGCGCGCGGCGAGAATCGGGCTCAGGGCGATGGCGAGCGGCGCGCCGCTCTCCCCGCCGCCGGGTCCAGCCGACAGCCCGGACGCGGGGCCCGGTCCGGCCATCAGGAGATTGCGGGCCGGAGGTCGCCGGAGCCGTGAAGGACGCGCGAGACCCAGCGCGATGGCTGGTCGATCTCGCCGTGCTGCGGGAGCGTCTCGGGGCCGTCCCACAGTCGTCGCAGCGCCGCGGGGCCGCCGGCCTCGGCAACGGCGCGCACGAACCGCTCGCCCTTCTTGTACTGCTCGAGCTTCAGATCCATCCCCGTCAGCCGCATGATCGCGCGCTCGAACGCGGTGCGGCGCTCGCGCCGCTCGTGGAACCGCTCGCTGATCCGCTCCACGCCCGGGACCAGGTCGCGACCGACCTCGTCCATCACGTAGTCGGAGAAGCCTTCAAGCAGGCTCATCACGGCCTGCGTCTCCCGGAAGAGCGCCTTCTGCTCCTCGCCCATCAGCCGCTCCATCCAGTGCTCGCCGTCGCCCTCGCCGCGGAGTGCGCGGCCGATCGCCTTGATCGCGTCGCGTCCCAGCGACGAAGCATCGCGGCTGAACAGCGCCAGCTGGCGCTCGAGGCGCTCCGCGAGGTACGGCCGCAGCCAGGGATGCGCCTCGAACTCGAACGCGTGCGTCGTCTCGTGCAGCGCGATCCAGGTCCTGAACGGCCCGAGCGGCAGGTCGAGCGACTTCGCCGTGCCACGGATGTTCTCCTCGACGAACAGGAGCCGGCCGTCCTCCGCTTCGGCGGAGACGAGCGCGAGGTCGTACTGGCCGAGGACCTTCTGGCCCATGAACCCGAGGAGGAAGCCGAGCTGGCGGGTGGTGATGTAGCGGTTCGTGATCGCCATGGCGGCCTTGCCGAGGCCGCCGCCCGCGGGCATCACCTGGTCGAGGAGCTGGCCCTCGATCCGCGCGATGAGCGAGGCGAACGTGGTCACGTTCGCGGCGACCCAGCCCGCCCGATCGACGACGCCGGCGCGCTCGACGACGCCCGGCAGCTCGGTTCCGAGCGCGGCGGACAGCCGCGGCACGATGGCCGACATCGCGGCCGCGTACTCCGGCTCCGTCGCCCGCAGCTCCGCCGAGGACAGGCCGCCAGGCGCGCGGCGCAGCCGCGCGACCGCGATCCGCTCCGCCTCCGGCCAGTCGACGAGGCCTCGCCGCGCGGATCGCTCCGCCCGTCGCCCCACGAGTGTCGCCGCGGCCCCGAGCGCCGATCCGACGAGGAACCCCGCCTGCCACACCCGGTCGTCGCGCCATGCCGGCCCACGCGTTGCTCGCTGGTTCATCAGGTCCGCCTCCGGCCCGCCGCCGCGGGCGTCATCGCCGTGTCGTTGCTCGCGGCGCCGCGGCCGCGTTCCGTGAGATCGATCGCCGTGACGTCGGTGAACGCCTGACCGAACAGCCGCGTCGCGAGGCCGCGGAACGCGGCGACGTCGCCGGTCGTGAATTGCACGTGCACGGGCGCGGCCGCCACCTCGTCCGGTGCGTCGTGGCCGGCGCGTCCAGGGTCGGCCGCGGTCCCGCGTGTCGTCCCGGGCGCCTCGAGCCCATTGACACTCAGGAGCTCCGCGAGCGCCGAGGCCGTCGCGGTCGCGGAGTCGACGATGGCGACGCGCTCCCCCGCGGCCGCGGCGATCACTGGCCTCAGCAGCGGGTAGTGCGTGCAGCCGAGCAGCAGCGTGTCGATCCGCGCGGATGCCGGGAGCGGGAACACGAAGTCACCGCTCGCGTCGCGCTCGCCGAAAAGCGGCGCGAGGGCCTCCGCCACGGCTGCTTCGACCGCGGTACCGGAGAGCTGCCCGGCTTCGACGAGCGGCACGAGCGCCGGCGTCGCGTGCTCGTAGACCTCGACTGCGGGGTTCTCGTCCTTGATCGCCCAGAAGTAGGCATGGGAGCGGACGGTGGCGGGTGTGGCGATGACGCCGACGCGGCGGTTGCGGCTGGCGAGCGCGGCCGCGGCGGCGCCAGGCCGGATGACGCCCAGGATCGGCAGGTCGTGGCGCCGTCGGAGATGCGGCAGGGCAACCGCCGTCGACGTGTTGCAGGCGACGACCACAGCCTTCACGTCGCGCTCGACGAGCGCGTCGATCGATTCGCTCGAGAACGCGAGCACCTCCTCGTCGGGCCGCGTCCCGTACGGCGCGCGGCCGTTGTCGCCGAGGTAGGTCGTCGATTCGCTCGGCAGCCGCCGGACGATCTCCTGGAGGACGGTCAGCCCGCCGACGCCCGAGTCGAAGACGCCGATCGGTCGCGGGTCGGACACGTCGCTACCGCCGCGCGCCGACAGGCGTCCGGGCGACGGCGAGGATGTCGGACGCCACGCGCATCACGTCCGTGCTGATGGCCGCCGTGGGGTTGGCGAGCACGAACGGAACACCCTCGTTGTTGCACTGGACGACCAGCTTCCCGTCTGACACGACGCTGTGCTCCGGCACCCGACCCAGCGCCCGGGCCAGGTCCTGCGGGTTGATCCCGCCCGGCGAGTCGGCCCGGTTGATGAGGTAGCGGACCTTCGACGCCGGGTAGCCGATCATCCGGAACGTGTCGGCGACGGCGATCGTGTTGTGGATCGTCGTCGAGTCGTACGTCACGATCTCGACGATCGTGTCGCTCGTGTCGAGGAAGGCCAGGTTGATGTCGCTGATGACCGACGACATGTCGATGACGATCGCCTGGTAGACGCGGCGGAGGAGCGACAGGATCTTCTCGAGGTCGCGGCTCGTGACCATCTCCGCCATCTCGACCCGCGGCGGCGCGAGCAGGATGTCGATCCCCGACGGGTCGCGCCACAGGACGTCCTGGAGGTCCGATTCCGCGATCCGGTCCGTCGGCAGGTCGAGGATCGAAGGTGCATCGACCGGGACCTTGAGGAGCGCCCGCAGGTCACCGAACTGGAGGCTGCCGTCGATCAGGACGGTCTTGTGGTCGAGCTGGCCGATCGCGCAGGCGAGGTTGAACGCGATGGTCGTCTTGCCGACCCCGCCCTTGGGCGCGAAGACGCTGATGATCCGCGAGCTCCCGACCGCGGACGTCGAGCTGAACGCCTTGCGGACCTCGGACACGCGGGTCACCAGGTCGTAGCCGGAGAACGGCATCGCAAGGACGGCGTGGATCCCCTTGTCGGCCGCCACGGCGACCGGGTTCTGCGGGACGGTCAGGACGATGACGGGGATCCCGCCGCCGGCGGCGCGGATCTGCTCGACGAGCTGGAGCCCCTTGATCCGCCCCTGGAGGAGGGCGTCGATGAGGATGATGTCCGGCCGCAGCTGGTTGATCTGCGTTTGGACCTTCGTCCCGTCGGTGACGACGTCGAGCAGTTTGATGGCGGATTGGGCAGTGAGCAGGCCGCGGATGTACTGCGCCACCTGCGGAACGTCCTCGACGAGCAGCAGGCGGACCTGGTCACCGGATGCCATCCGGCCGACTATACCAAGCCGGGCCCTTCGTCCGGCCCACCCGGGCGTAACCCCCCGCGGCGCGACCGCGGGGACGGCGGGCCGCCGGGGTCAGCGCCGGCGGCAGACGAGGATGGCGCGCTCACTCCCGGGCCCAAGCGGCTCGAGGTCGTAGCCGCCGCCGACCGTCTCGACCTCGAGGCCAACCTCATCCGCCATCGCCCGCAGTTCCTCCGCGCCCACGAGCCGCAGCCGGTCGACGCGTAGCCAGCGCGCCAGGGGGCCCCCTGCCGCCGATTCCTCGTAGATCGTCGTCAGCGTCACCGTCTGCGTCGCCGCGTCGTGCTGCGCCGACCCGATCTTCGTGATCGAGCGACCGGATTCCGGGTCAGTGCGGCCGTACTCGAGGATGAGGCGGCCGTCGAACCTGGCGAGGTCGTCCGCATCCGGCAGCCACACGTCGACGGCGGCGACGCCCCCCGGAGCCAGATGCGCCGCGAGGGTCGCGAGCGCGTCGCGCTGCGCGGCGCGAGTGCCGAGCAGCAGGAGCGAGTTCAGGCCGATGAACGCGAGGCGGAACGTGCCCGCGGCCGCGAGGCGAAGTTCGAGGAGGTCGCCCTCGATCAGCGTCAACCGGTCGGCCGCGTCCTGCCCGGCGGCGGCCGCCGCGTCGCGGGCCCGGTCGAGCATCGCCGCGTCGATGTCGATGCCCGTCACGTCGTACCCGGCCGCGGCAAGGGGGACAGCGAGCCGCCCCGTCCCGACTGCGAGCTCGAGGACGGGGCCACCGGTACGCCTCGCGAGCGCGAGGTACAGGTCGCTGTCGCCGGGGGCGTCGACGAAGTCGAGGTCGTAGAGCCGCGCGAGCGCGGCCGCTTCCTCCGGGCTTCGCGTCTCGAGCGCCGTCACGGCTCCCAGCGTACGGGTGTGCCGCCGCGCTTCCGGACCGCCAGCGCGCTGATCGCCTCGAGCACAGCCCGGTTCGCCGCCATCGCCGTCGTCTCGGCGTGATCGTACGGCGGGCTGACCTCGACGACGTCCATCCCGGCGAGGTCGACCGTGCCGACGATCTGGCGGATCGCGCGGAGGACCTCGCGGGTGAGCATCCCGCCCGGCTCCGGCGTCCCGGTGCCCGGCGCCATGCCGGGATCGATGACATCGATGTCGAGCGACAGGTAGACGAGATCCGGACCGTCGAGCGCCTCAGCGATCGCGTCGGCGATGACCGCCTCGGCGCCGCGCTCCTCGATCTCGCGCATGAAGTGCCACCGGAGGCCGTTCTGCTTCATCCAGTCGAACGTCTCGACGGGCGGCCAGTAGCCGCGGAGCCCGACCTGCACGAAATTACGACCCGCGATCGCGCCGGATTCGATCAGCCGCCGCATCGGCGTGCCGTGTCCGGCGAGGACACCCCAGTCGTCGTTGGCGGTGTCCGCGTGGGCGTCGAAGTGGACGATCCCGACGCTGCGCGGCCGGCGCACCTCTGCCACAGCCGTCGCCGCCGGCCACGTGATCGAGTGGTCGCCGCCGAGGATCATCGGAATCGCGCCGGTCGCGGCGACCTCGCGGACCTTGCGGTAGATCATCGCGTGGGCTCGCTCGATCCAGGCCGGCACGATGTTGGCGTCGCCGGCGTCGACGACGGTCAGGACCTCGAACGGCTCGACGTCGAGCTGGAGCGAGTTGAGCGACCCCGTGCCGTAGTTCGCCTCCCGGATGGCACGTGGTCCAAAGCGAGCGCCGGGGCGATGGCTGACCGAATCGTCGAACGGGGCGCCGATGACGGCGACGTCGACGCGACGTGCGACGAGCTCCTCCGGGTCCGTGATCCAGGGCAGCTTCTGGAAGGTGCTCGCGCCGACGTAGACCGGGAGCTCGTAGTCGGTGTAGGTCTCGTACTGACGGTTCCAGCCGTTGTCCGCCGCGAAGTCAGGCACGCCGCGAGACGCAACGATTGGATCGGATGGGCGCTCGGCCACGCAGGACCTCCGGAGACCGGCCGCGGTCGCGAGTGCCGTCGCCGCACGGTGGCCGCGCCGGCTCGAAGCCGTCTCAGTGGGGACGCCGCCGGTTCGATCCGATCGTCCAGCGGGGCGCGCCGGCGCGATCGTAGCACCCGTCCGCGCTGCACCAACCGGCCGAAGGTCAGGCCTTCGCCCTGAACTCCTCCCACGCGGCCGCGACGAGCGACGGGTCCGCGAAGAGGTCGTACGCCGTCTGCGCGACGAGCGTCGCCGCGAGGAGGGTCGTCTCGTCCGCCCGCGGGCGCGCCGCTGCGTCACGGAAGGCCGTCGAGTGGCCGGCGGTCGCCTCGTCGACGATCGAGATGTCGGGATGGATCGCCGGGACGACCCAGCTGACATTGCCCATGTCCGTGCTGCCCGGCGACGGGTCCTGACCCTGGTCCTCGAGACCGTACGCCGCTTGATTGGCAACCCAGCGCTCGGCGAGCGTCCGGTTGTGCTTGATCGTCGTCGCGCCGCCGGAGAACGTGACCTCGACGGTCGTATCGGTGGCCTGCGCCGCGCCCTCCGCGATGCCGACGAACCGCCGCTTCATCTCCTCGTAGTACGGCTGCTCGGGGCTTCGCAGCATGAACCACGCGGCGGCTCGCTCCGGGATGATGTTGGCTGCGGTGCCACCCTCCGTGACGATCCCGTGGACGCGGGCGTCAGTGCGGAGCTGCTGCCGCCACAGCCCGACCGAGCTGAACAGCAGGACGAGCGCATCGAGCGCGTTCCTGCCCTTCCACGGATCCGCGGCGGCATGCGCCTGGAGTCCCGTGAACACGACGGTCACGTCCTCGGATGCGAGCGCGATGCTCTCGACGTGGGTCCGGTCGCACGGGTGGTAGAGCAGCGCTGCGTCGACGCCTTCGAACAGACCGTCGTCGATCATGATCTGCTTTCCGGAGCCACGCTCCTCGGCCGGCGTGCCCAGGAACACCACCTCGCCCGCGAACTCGTCGCGAATCGCCGCCAGGGCGATCGCCGCGCCGACGCCCGACGCCGCCATGGTGTTGTGCCCGCATCCGTGGCCGAGGCCCGGCAGCGCGTCGTATTCGGCAAGGACCGCGATCCGCGGCCCGTCCGCGCCGCGCCCACCGGTGATGCGGCCGCGAACGGCCGTCTCGAGGCTGCCGACCGGATGCTCGACCGCGTAGCCGTGCTGCCGGAGCGCCTCCGCGACCCACGCCGACGCCTGTCGCTCCTCGAATGCCGGCTCCGGGTTGGCGTGGATCCGGTGCGACAGGCCGATGATCTCGTCCCGATTCGCGTCGACGGCCGCCGCGATCCGCTGCTTGACGTCGGCGTGCGGGGCCGCGGCGCGGGTGCCGGCGAGGGTCAGGGCCACGTGATTCCTCCTGGTCGGGTCGCGTGTCCGCGATGCCGTTGGCGTGTCAACGCTCCGCCGACAGGGTCGCCTCCGCGACGACGACCATCGCTAGAACGAACAGCGCGATCGGCGGCTGGAACATGTTCTGCAATCGGAGCACGACGAGCACCGCGACGACGACCGCGACCCACGCACCGCGACGGATGGCGCGACTCCAATCGCCACGATAGGCGATGCGCCTATGGCGGGCGAAGACGGACAGCCAGAAGAGCGGCATCGACGTCAGCCCGACCGCGATGCCGATCAGCGCCGCTCCGACGAAACCGGCGCCCACATCGCGGATCGGGTCTCGCGTCGTCACGACGAGCCAGACGAGGAGCCACGCGACGACGGACGCGAGGAGCAGGCCGAGGTTGGCGAGGCGGTCGCGGGGCTCCATCGTCGCGGAGTCTAGGCCGGGCGGCACAGCCGTCGCGGCCGACGCGTAGCGGGCGCCATGCCACGCTCGCAGCAACCGCGTCACGCGCCGCGGCGTCACTCGCCGGCCGGCGCGCCGATCGCCTCGAAT
>DATFPL010000034.1:0-1962 GCA_035264845.1 Candidatus Limnocylindrales bacterium
GATTTCGAGGTGGCCGGCTACGCGACCGCGCGCGGGTTTCGTTCGACGTACACGCCCGGGCCCGAGGGTTCCGGAATCTCCACGCCGTCCTCGGCAAGACCTTCGAGGTGGAACGCGATCGCGGCCCGCATTTGCCATTCCACGTCCTCGAGCGACTCGCCGGTCGCGACGCAGCCCGGAAGGTCGGGCGACCAGGCGGAGTAGTTGTCTTTCGCCGCTTCGACTGCCGAGCGGTACGCCTCTGCGGCCCGCTGGAACTCAACGACGGGATCGGAGCTCATCGTTCACATCATCGCCGACCGCGTGCATGCGGCACGAAAGCAACGGCCCTAGCGTGCGCCAGTGCGCGGCACTGACGCCCGACGGACGCCGCCTTGCGGGTCAGCTATAAGCGGCCTAGCTGGCTAGTGATGCTTTGGGTGCCTGAGACGGAGCGCTTGCTGATGGAACACGTCACTGAGTCTCACTGCGCCTCAGCGCCGCCGAACCGCGTATAGGCAGAAATCGGTATTGCATTTCTTCCGAATATGGCGATACGATCCTCGCCACAGGCGAAGATTTTGCCGAAGTCGGCAGCTACGACTATCTGAAACTGTGGTTTTTGCACTGCGGAGCAGGTGTGGTCGCGTCGTTCTGTGGTGGGGCGGACCGGTGCGTTCTGCGTTTCACGGGAGGAGCACCAAGTGGATCCGCACGGGTACAGGGGCACGCCCATCCAGAAGAACGAGGGTCATAGAAAGGCGAAGATCGCCTTCGCCTTTGCCGCACTTTTTGTCGTCGGTCTTATCGTGTCGGCTGCGCTCGGCGCCGCGGGGCCGCTGACCGTTCCGACAACCGACGCGACGTCGACGGCGACGGACGCGCCCCCCTCCGACGCCACCGGTGCGTCCTCGAGCGCCTCTCTCTGCGGATCCACCGACACAGCGCACATCGCGGCGGGCTTCGTCGACGGCAACCTGACGGTCACCGGCAGCGGCTTCCCCAGCCTCTGCGACGTGAGCTTGAACACGCTCGGTCCGGCCGGTACGGCGGACAGCGGCACCACGTCTGCCGGCGTCGACGGTTCGTTCACGTACAGCGCGCCGCTCGACGGTGCGGCGGGCACGTACCAGGTCGACGCGACCGACATGAACGGCGCGACGCTCGCAAGCGCGAGCTTCGAGCTCGGCGTCGCGGGCGCGGTGACGTCCCTGATCGTGAAGCTCCGCGCCGACCTCTCGAGCGATGAGCAGGATGCGGTGATCGCTCGCGACGGCGGCACCGAAACGAAGACGATCGCGCCGTTGCGCCTGCACGTTGTGCAGGTCGCCGCCGACGAGGCGGACGCAACGTTGCAGCGGTACCAGGGCGATACGCCGGACGTCGTGCGCGCCGAACTCGACAAAACGCGCGAGGCGCGCGGAGAGCCGTCCGACCCCGGCTACGCAGATCAGTGGGCGCTGCCGAAGATCGGGTGGGACAACGTGTACGGCATCGTGGACGTGACCGGCTCGGCGAAGATCGCCGTGCTCGACACCGGCGTCTCCTCCGCCGACGGCGACGTGAACGTCGGCAGCGGCTGGTCTGCGTTCGGCACGGATCCGGCGAGCGACCCGAACGGTCACGGCACCTGGGTGTCGTCGATCGCGGCCGCGGCGAGCAACGACAAGGGCATCGCGGGAGTCGACTTCGCGAACACGACGATTCAGCCGGTGCAGGTGCTCGACTCCGGCGGCGTCGGTCAGGACAGCGACATCATCGAGGGCGTCATCTGGGCAGCCGGCAACGGCGCCGACGTGGTCCTCATGTCGTTCTCGAACCCGGGCTTCAGCCCGGCGCTGCAGGACGCGATCGACTACGCGTGGGCGCAGGGCGCGGTGATCGTGGCCGCGACCGGCAACGACGGCTCCGCGACCCCGACGTTCCCGGCGGGCGACGCCGGCGTGATCGGCGTCTCGGCGACTGATCAGGACGACGCGCTCG
>DATFPL010000035.1:0-6478 GCA_035264845.1 Candidatus Limnocylindrales bacterium
CCGCCGCCCCGACGAACCCGCGACGACGGACGAGATCGAGGCGGCGGCCCGCCAATTCGTCCGCAAGGTGAGCGGCTATCGCGTCCCGTCGCGCCGCAACGAAGAGGCGTTCGAAGGCGCGATCGCCGACATCGCCCGCGCATCGCAGCGCCTCCTCGAGTCGATCGAGTCGCGGTGAGGACAGCGCCGGCCCCGCCGCGCGTCGCGTCCGGCCGGCCCTGGTGGGTCCGACCAGGGCTGGAGATCCGGGCCGGCCGGCTGACGATCGCCGGTCAGGACGCCGAGTCGATCGCGCGCGCGAACCGGACGCCGCTCTACGTCTACGACCGCCGCCGCTTCGGCGAGAACGCTCTCGCGCTTCATCGGGCGCTCGACGAGGCGGGCCTGTGGCACGTCGTCAGGTTTGCGCTCAAGGCGAACCGCGAGCCTGAGGTCCTCGACGTCCTTCGCCGGCTTGGCCCCGCAGGCGCGCCGGAGAGCGTCGGGATTGATGCCTGCTCTCCGGGCGAGGTCCTGCATGCGCTCGCCAGCGGGTGGCGGCCGGCCGAGATCAGCTTCACGGGGACGAACGTCAGCGACCGCGACTTCGACGTCCTCCTCGACACCGGCGTCCACATCAACCTGGACGCGGTGAGCCAGGTCGAGCGGTTCGGGCGCCGAGCGCCGGGCGGGACGATCGGGCTCCGCCTCGATCCGGCTGCCGGAGCCGGGTACCACCCCGGACTCGAGTACAGCGGGTTGCGGCCGTCGAAGTTCGGAATCGGAGCGGACCGCCTCGCCGACGCCGTCGCGGCCGCCCGACGGCACAACCTCCTGATCGACACGGTCCACTTCCACGCCGGCTCCGGATGGCTCAACGACGGGCTCGGCAAGTTCGAGGCCGCCCTGCGCGCCGTCGTCGCCATGACGCGGACGCTGATGGACGACGGCCACCCGATCCGCGAGGTGAACGTGGGCGGAGGTCTGGGGCGGCCGGCGCGCGAGGAGGAGACGGCGATCGACCTCGCGTCGTACGCCGCGACACTCAACCGCCACCTCGGACCGCTGGGCGTCGTCGTGGGCTGCGAGCCCGGCGACTTCATCGCCAAGGACGCCGGGATCCTGCTGGGTGAGGTCGTGACGGTCGAGCGGCGCGGGTCGACGACGTTCGTCGGGCTCGACCTCGGCTGGAACGTCAACTGCGCGTACTTCATCTACCGCTTCGCCCAGGAGATCGTCGTCTGCCGGGATGCGGCCGGCCAGCGGACCGAAACCGTGACCGTCGCCGGCAACATCAACGAGGCGGGCGACGTGTTCGCCGAGGACTACCCGATGCCGCCGGTCGACGAGGGCGATGTCGTCGCGATCCTGAACGCCGGCGGATACCTCCAGGCCATGAGCTCGACGCATTGCCTTCGGCCGCAGGCGACTGCGGTCTTCCTCGATCGTCCGGGCTGGTCCGCGGGCTGACGGTCAGCCGAGCTCGCCCCACGCGCGGACACGGTCGACGGCGATCCGGATGATCGGACGCTCCTCCAGGACATGCGTCCGGTACTGCTCGTACTTCTCGCGCAGCGATTCGACGGCGGCCGCGTGCTCCTCGACCTCGTGCGGCTGCGGCTCGAGGATCTCGGCCCGGCCGTAGAGCCGCACCCACCCGAGCCGCGACCAGTCCTCGTCCCAGCGGTCGACGAGGAGCGTCGCGGCTGGGAGGATCAGGAGGTCGCGGACGCGAGCGAGCTGCCGTGGGTCCGGCGCCGCCTTCGGCTTCTCGTCGATCGGCGTGTAGACGAGCGGCCGTCCGATGCGGTCATCGCCGCCGACGACGAAGCAGATCGGGACGAGGCGCGGCTGCCCGTCCGGGTCGAGCGTGGCGAGCGTCGCCGTGCGCGCCGCGGCGGCGAATGCGCGCTCGGTCGCGGAGAGGATCGGGCGAGCCGGCATGGCCGCATCATCGCCCGAAGGCCACCTCAGCGCTCGCGGCTCCGCCCCGGAGCAGCTCCGACGAGGCGCCCCCACGGGCCGATGAACGCCGCGACGATCGCGAGACCCACAGCAGCGGGTGAAGGGGAACCTCGGACAGGACGCGCGGCAGCAGCGCGATGACGGCGCCGGGGTCGGCCATCACGATCTTGCGGCTGTCGACCCCGTTGGCGAGCGCGATGCCCTGTGAGATCAGCAGGTACTCGCCCGCGACGAGCGCGACGACCGTCAGGAAGACGCGTGCGCGGCGCGCGTTCCGGGTACGTTCCTGGCTCTAGAATCGCGTCCCGATGCCTGCCGTCGATCGCGACCCCGACCTCGACCTGCCCGTCCGGCACGTCTCCTCGACCCGGATCGTCGCGGTGCGCGGCCGCGAGGTCGAAGTCCGCGCGGATACCGTCGTCGGCGAGGAGCCACTCGAGATCCGCGCCGCCGGTCCGGGCCAGGAGCCGGTCGCGGTGGCGGTCACGATGCGAACGCCGGGCCACGAGGAGGAGCTCGCCGTCGGGTTCCTGCGGACCGAGGGATTGATCGATGGTTCGGAGATCGTCGCGGTCGCGTTCGGCGACCCGGGCTCGCTCAACCGCCCGGACGACACCGTCATCGTGCGGCTGTCGCGACCCTTCGACGCGTCGCGTGTGGCGGAGCGCCACTTCGTCGCGACCGCGTCGTGCGGAATCTGCGGCAAGGCGACCCTCGACGAGGTCGCCGTGCGCTGCGACCCGATCCCGGCCGGCCCCGTCGTTACGCGGCAGGTGCTCCTGCGACTTCCCGATGCACTTCGCGCCGCGCAGACGACGTTCGAGGCGACGGGCGGACTGCATGCTGCCGGACTCTTCACGCCGGCCGGCGATCTCGTCGTCATCCGCGAGGACGTGGGTCGTCACAACGCGCTCGACAAGGTCATCGGCGCCCGGCTGCTCGCGAAGCACGCGCCACTCCACGATGTCGTGCTCGTCGTCAGCGGCCGCGTGTCGTTCGAGATCGTGCAGAAGGCGGCGGTCGCCGGCATCCCGATCGTGGCCGCGGTCTCGGCTCCGAGCGATCTGGCGATCGACGCCGCGGAGCGGCTGGGCGTCACCCTCGTCGGGTTCCTCCGCGGCGACGGCTTCAACATCTACGCCCACGACGGCCGGATCGACGTGCGCGACGGTGCCGGGGATCGGGCGGCGAATCAGCCGCCAGGCTGAGTTCCTTCGACGGCCGGGGAGTCGGGCGGGGGATGCGACAGGAACTGCTCGGTCAGCTCGGCAACGAGCGCGACGTGCGTCGCCGGGACGTGGTGGCCGGCGTGGGGGACGATCGCCAGCGCCGCGCTGGCGGCGGCGCGGTACATGGCGAGCGTGTGGTCGAGCTCGATCATGTCCCGATCGCCCGACACGAACAGGACCGGGCACGACAGCCGGGAGAGGTCGTCGAGCGATAGCCCGGGATCGTGCCGCCACATCTCCAGCACGCGTGCGGCCACGAGCGGCCAATGGGCGGGACCCTCGCGAGGGTCGCGATAGAGCGGAGGCATCGGTACGTCCGCTGGCGTCGCGGACGCGAGCCATGCGGACGTGCTTTCGGTGAACGCCGGCGTCGCCGGCGGCGTGGCGTCCACATTGCCGCCGATCGACACGACGGAGCCGACGAGGTCCGGCCGATCGCGGGCGACGAGAAGCGCAATCACCGCGCCGTCACTCCAGCCGACGAGATCGGCCCGTTCGACCGCCAGTGCGTCGAGGAGAGCGGCGGTGTCGGCCGCCATCGCCGGATAGCTGATGTCGCCCGGATCTCCGGTGCGGCCGTGCCCCCGCTGCTCCGGAGCGACAACGCGGTGGTTCGCGGAGAGCAAGGTGCGCAGCGCGCCCAGATCGTCGATCGTGCCGCCCCCGCCATGGAGAAGCACGAGGTCCGGTCCGTGTCCCGTGATCTCGACGTACATCTCGACCGCGCCGACGTCGACACGCTGCACGTCGGGCAGTGCGGTGCCGCCCGTCATCCCCCCGATCCGTCGACGCGGCTCTGCACGAACTCGAACCCGAAGCGGCCCTTGACGCAGAGGTGCCCCTCGGTCACGGACGAGTCGAGCGGCGACGTGACCTTGACGATCTCGTTGTCCTGGACATGCAGGCTGAGCGTGCAGCCGACGCCGCAGTACGGGCAGATCGTGTCGGTCACGGTCTGCGCCGACTCGTCCCACGTTCCGGCGGCCCGCATGTCGAACTCGGACTTGAACATCAGCGCGCCCGTCGGGCAGACGCCGATGCAGTTGCCGCAGTAGACGCACGCGGATTCGGGCAGGGGAACGGCCGACTCAGTGGAGATTCGGGCATCGAACCCGCGACCGGCGACCCCGATCGCGAACGTGTTCTGGGCGTCCTCGCCGCACGCCTCGACGCACTTGTAGCAGAGGATGCACTTCGAGTAATCGCGGACGTAGAGGTTGTTGTCGACCTTCGGCGGCTGGACGACCGTCTCCGCCGCGGTCGTCGCGGGCGCGTGGTGATGCCCCGGCTCGCGCCGGTCCCGCTCGCCGGCCTCGTTCGACGCGGGCGTCCCGTAGCGCGACGGATCGGCGCCGTAGCGCTCGACGTACTCGAGTGCCGACGGCGCCGTCGACAGGTCGACCGACGAGCCGAGGAACTCCATGACCATCTTGCGCGAGTGCCGGACGCGCTCCGAATCCGTCGCGATCTCCATCCCGGGCTCGACGCGGCGCGAGCAGGCGGGGACGAGGACACGCGATCCGGTGACCTCGACGACGCAGACGCGACACACGTTGACGGGGGTGAGGTTCTCGAGGTAGCAGAGCGTCGGCGTGTCGATGCCCTCGGCGCGGCACGCCTCGAGGATCGTCGACCCGGCCGGCACCGTCACCGCCTTGCCGTCGATCGTCACGTCTACCGGCGCGCGAGCGGGAGCCGACGGGGCGGTCGGCGGGCGGCTGGGCCGAGCGGCGGGCTTGAGGAGGATGTCGGTCAGCGGCTGCGCGGCCGGTGGCTCGCCGGCGTGCGGCACGTCCGCGACCCCGGCCGGATCGCGCTCCATGCTGAGCCCGTCGCCGCTCACAGCGACACGAGCTCGGGCTGCCGTAGCGCGCTCTCGATCGCGGAGCTCGCCGTCTGTCCGAGGCCGCAGATCGACGCGTCGCGCATCGCCCGTCCGATCTCGCCGAGCAGGGCGAGGTCCGTCTGTGCGCTGCCGTCCGACCCGCCGCTCGCGAGACGGGCAAGCAGCTCCTCCTGGCGGACCGTCCCGACCCGGCACGGGACGCACTGCCCGCACGATTCGTCGCGGAAGAAGCGGGCGATCCGTCGCAGCGCGCCGACGAGGTCCGCCGTATCGTCGAAGACCATGACGACGCCCGATCCGAGCGTCGCGCCGATTGCCCGGGTCGCCTCGAACGTCAGCGGCGTGTCGAGCGTTTCGGGGCCGACGAACACGCCTGCGGCGCCGCCGAGCAGAATCGCCTTGATCGCACGACCACCTGCTACCGCGCCGCCGAGCTCGATCAGCTGCCGGAGCGTCGTCCCGAACGGGACCTCGTAGACGCCCGGGCGTGCGACGTTGCCGGAGAGACAGAAGAGCTTCGGCCCCGTCGATGCATCGGTCCCGATGCCCGCGAATGCGGCCCCGCCGTCGGCGAGGATGAGCGGCACGTTGACGAGCGTCTCCACGTTGTTCACGGCAGTCGGCTTGCCGAACAGCCCGACCTCGACCGGGAACGGCGGCTTGTTCCTCGGCTCGCCGCGCTTGCCCTCGATCGACTCGAAGAGCGCGGTCTCCTCGCCGCAGATGTAGGCGCCCGCGCCGCGGCGGATCTCGATGTCGAAGCCGAACCCCGAGCCGCGGATGTCGGGCCCGAGCAGGCCGTCGTCGCGGGCGCTCGCGATGGCGAGCGACATCCGGCGCTCCGCGAGCGGGTACTCGCCGCGGAGGTACAGGTAGCCGCGCGAGGCACCAACCGCGAACGCAGCGATCGTCATCGATTCGACGACCGCGAACGGGTCGTGCTCCATGAGCACCCGATCCTTGAAGGTGCCGGGCTCGGATTCGTCGGCGTTGCACACGAGGTAGTGGGGCTGCCCGGGCGCGGCGGCGACGGCGGCCCATTTGCGTCCTGTGGGGAACGCCGCGCCGCCGCGGCCGACGAGCTTCGAGGCGGTCACTTCGTCGACGACCGCGGCCGGGCCGATTCGGAGTGCTCGTTCGAGGGCTCGGTAGCCGCCGTTGGCGCGGTAGTCGGACAGGCGTTCCGGATTCGCGACGCCGGCGCGGGCGAGCAGGCGGAGCCCCGCCGAGCCGGCCTGCGGGACGGCGGCACGAGCATCCGCAGCGTTCTCGCGCTCGTCGCCGGCTCGCAGCCGGCGTGCGATCCCGACGGCATCGACGGGGCCGATCGCCGTCGAGCGCGGCTCCTCCCCGGCGATCGTCACGAGGGCCGCGGGCGCGCGCTCGCACAGTCCGAGGCACGGGCTGCGGAGCCAGGTCGCGGCCCGGTCGGCGGTTGCGGCGATCGCGGCGCCGGCCG
>DATFPL010000036.1:0-1886 GCA_035264845.1 Candidatus Limnocylindrales bacterium
GAACCACGGGCCGAGTCCGGAGCGACGCGTCGCTTAACTCAGTTAAGCGGCGAGTGCGAGTTCGTTATCCGCACTTGCGTTTGGTTCCCGGTTGTTTTACGAGGCCGACCGGGGACCTCGGCTTGCAGCTCAGCCGGAGAATCGACCACGTCGAAACCAGGTCGCCCCCGTATGTCTGCCCAATTGTAGCCCCAGTCCGGTGATCCAGCGGACCGGCGCCGGGCGAAGAACGAGGGGGCGTCGGCGTGAAGGCACTCCCCAACCGCCGACTCCCCCAATTCCGCCGGCGGACGCGCCGGCGCCCCTTTCGATTCATGGTGATCCGCGAACCGCGCCCCTGCGAACGACAGATCAGGGAATACGATGCTGATGTGGAGGCCGACGCCGCCGCTGTCGCCCGCGTCGCCGACGGCGATTACGACGCTCTGCGCGCACTCTACGAGCGGTACGGCCGGATCGTGTACGGCCTGACGTACCGGCTCACGAGAGACGCCCAACTCGCCGAGGAGGCGACGCAGGACACGTTCTCGACACTCTGGCGTCGCGCGGCGACGTACGACCCGGAGCGGGCCAAGGTCTCGACCTGGCTGTTCGTCATCGCGCGAAACCGGGCGATCGAGCTCATCCGCTCGCGGACGCGAGTCCCCGAGCCGCACGAATCGATCGAGATCGTCGGCGAGGCTGACGATCCCGCCGACCTGGTCGCGATCGCCGACGAGGCCGAGCGGATCGCCCGTGCCATCGCCGAGCTGCCCGAGAGTCAGCTGCAGGCGATCCGGCTCGCCTACTTCGACGGGCTCAGCCACGGAGAGATCGCGGACCGCCTCGGCCAGCCGCTCGGCACCGTCAAGAGCCGGATCCGGCTGGGCCTCGACCGGCTGCGCACGATCCTCGAGCAGCCCGAGATGAGGGTGGAACGATGAGCGACGACGCCCTCGGCATCCCCGAGCACGGCGATACGGTCGAGCGCCTCGAGCACGGGGTCGCCCGCGCCGCACCGCCGGACGACCTCTTCGACCGGATTCTCGAGGACGTCAGACCGTCGGCAGCCGTCATTCCGTTCCGCCGCCGCCGTTTTCCCGCGTGGGCGAGCTCGGCAGCAGCTGCGGCGGCCGCGGCTGCTGCAGCGGTCGTTCTGACGTTGGCCGTCACCGGCGAGGACGAGGGGCTCGGAACCCCGATCAAGACGGTCCAAATCTCCAACGAGCGGGTCGACGGGACGCTCGCCCTCTACCGCCCGGAGGGCGGGAACCGCGTGCTCGTCGCCGATCTCGATCGTGTGCCGCGCCCGCCGGAAGGCGACTACTACGAGCTGTGGATCAGCCGGCCGGGCAGCGACGTCAAGATCCCGATCGGCGCGTTCAAGCCGAGCGACGGCAAGGTCCATCTCGAGGTGCCGCTGCCGACCGAGGACAAGCGCCTCAACATCGACATCTCGATCGAGGAGGAGACCGGGCCGCCCGACCATTCCGGGCGAACGATCGCGACGGCCCGTCTCACCTGATTCGCCTAGCCGGGGCCTCGCTTCGGCCCGCGGTGGTCGTCATCTTTGCCCTTTCCGTGGCTGCTGCGCACGTCGACGCGGACGATGTTGTAGGTCGTCGCCGGCGTCGGCGGCGTGGTGAACCGCGCGTTGACGGCGTAGAGCGTCTCGTGCCCGACGTCGTCGATCGTCGTCGGGACGTCGAACAGCGGATCCGTGAGCAGACGCTTGATCGTGCCGTGCGTCAGCCGTCGGTCGATGCGGATGACGGCGATCCGGTTCAGCTGGTTCTGCACGACGAACAGCCGCTTGCCCTGGAGCAGGAGACCGTCCCCCGACGAGACGTTGCCGCCCGTCAGCTCGATCTCGCGCGTGACGCCGGTCCCCGGATCGACGCGGAACA
>DATFPL010000037.1:0-22609 GCA_035264845.1 Candidatus Limnocylindrales bacterium
CCAGCGCGCTCATCGCGGTGCGGTACACGCCGACGGCGTCGTCGACGCAAACGACGACGAGGTCGCCGGCGCTCGCTCGACGAAGCGCCGTCTTCGCGGCGGTCATCTCGTCGAGGATCTTCTCAGCCTTTGTCGTTCTCGCCGCGTCGCCGCCGGCACGCACGCCGTCGGCGACATTTGCCGCCGTCGCGCCCGGAGCGCGGCCGCGAAGATTCTTGTCCTCGCGGACGATGATCTCGTCGAACGCGCCTGCCGCGACGGTCCCGTACTCGCGCTGGTCCTCGTCGCGCCGGTCGCCGGGGATCCCGATCACGCCGATCGCGCGGCCCGTCCGGGCAGGCCCCGTCCCCCGCCCCGACGGCCCGATCCGCCCGGCCCGCGTCTGCGGCTCGGCCATCATCCGGTTGACGAAGTCCGCGAGCTGGCGCATCCCGTCGACGTTGTGGCAGTAGTCGATCACGACGCGAACGCCGCCGACATCGATGAGGTTCAAGCGGCCGGGCGCCTGGAAGAACGACGTCGTGAAGGTTCGGAGGCCCTGGCGGATGTCGTGGAGATGCGCGCCCGCGGACCATGCCGCCGCCGCGGCGGCGAGCGCGTTGGCGACGTTCATCCGCGCCTTGCCGCCGAATGTCGACGGCATGAGGTGCGTGTAGAGCACGGGCATCGTCCGCGAGCCGAGCTTCAGCACGACGAGCTCGCCCTGCGGCGTGTCCTCGAGCACGAACGCCGCGCCTCCGCGTCCGGTGTGGCCGTCGACGCGATCGAAGCCGTCCTCGCCCTTTGCCTTCGCCATGCTGAACAGGACGACGCGGCCCGCGCAGTGGCGGCCCATCCGGTAGACGTGCGTGTCGTCGGCGTTGAGAACGGCGGTGCCTGACCGCGGCACGGCCTCGACGACGACGCCCTTGACGTTGGCGAGCTGGCCGATCGACGTGATCCCGCCGAGGCCCAGGTGATCGCCCGTGACGTTCGTCACGACGGCGACGTCGTTGCGGTCGTAGCCGAGGCCCTCGCGCAGGATCCCGCCGCGCGCGACCTCGAAGACAGCCATGTCGACCATCGGGTTCTGGAGGACCATCTGGGCCGACTTGGGGCCCGACATGTCGCCCTTCTTGATGAGGCGGCCGTCGACGACGATGCCGTCCGTCGAGGTCATCCCGACGCGCCGGCCCATCAGCTTGAGGATGTGGCTCAGCATCCGGACCGTCGTCGTCTTGCCGTTCGTGCCGGTCACCGCGAGGATCGGGATCCGGGCCGCGCTTCCGGGCGGGAACAGGACGTCGATCACCGGCTTGGCGACGTACTGCGGCTCGCCTTCGGTCGGGTGGGTGTGCATCCGGAACCCCGGTGCCGCGTTGACCTCGACGATCCCCCCGCCGGCCTCGCGCACGGGAGTCGCGATGTCCGGACAGATGAAGTCGATGCCCGCGACGTCGAGGCCGACGATCCGCGCCGCCGTCTCGGCGATCTCGACGTTGTCGGGATGGGCTTCCAGCGTCCGGTCGATCGACGTGCCGCCGGTCGACATGTTCCCGGTCAGCGCGAGCTTGACGCGCGTGCCGTCGGGCGGGACGTCGGTGAGCGTGAACCCCTGCGCCGCGACGAGCTCCTCCGCGGCGGCGTCGATCTTGATCCGCGTCAGCACCTTCTCGTGGCCGATGCCGCGGCGCGGATCCTGGTTCGCGATGTCGACGAGCTGGCGCACGGTGTGCTCGCCGTCGCCGACGACGTTTGCCGGCACCCGCTCCGCGACCGCGGCGAGCTTGCCGCCGATGACGAGGCAGCGGTAGTCGTTGCCCGTGACGTACGTCTCGACGACGACGTCGCCGTTGCGGCTCTGCGCGAGCGCGGCCGGGAACGCTTTCCGGACGTCGGCCTCGGTACGGAGGTCGAGGTGGACGCCGCGGCCGTGATTGCCGTCGAGCGGCTTGACGACACACGGGAAGCCGAGCCGGAGCGCCGCGGTAGCGGCCGCGTCCTCCGTGCGCACGACGTCCGACTTCGGGACCGGCAGCCCGGCCGAATCGAGCAGCCGGTTGGTGAGGCTCTTGTCCGACGCGACGTCGACGCCGATCGCCGACGTCCGCGACGTCATCGTCGCCCGAACCCGCTGCTGGTGGATCCCCTGGCCCAGCTGGACGAGCGAGTGGCGGTCGAGGCGGATGTACGGGATGTCGCGGCTGATCGCCTCGTCGATGATCGCCTGGGTCGAGGGCCCGAACGCCTGCCGCTCGGCGAGAAGGATGAGGTTCTCGAGCGCGTCGCCGATGTCGAACGCGTGCTTCGGGTCGTTCGGCGCGACGAGGTGGTTCACGAGCGCGACGGCCATCCGGCCCGCCTCGATTCCGACGGCCTCCTCGCGGAACTCGTAGATGACGTTGTACTGGCCGCGCTCTCCGAGCGAGCGCGTCTTGCCGTGGCGGACCTCCGTGCCGGCGAGATTCTGGAATTCCAGCGCGAGGTGCTCGGCGATGTGGCCGGCCCACGTGCCCTCGCGCAGCCTTGTGATGAAGCCGCCGCGGCGGCCGAGCGAGCAGGCGTGATCCTCGAGGCTCGGCAGGAGCCCGACCACCGCATCCGCGAAGCCCGGGATCAGGTTCGACGGAAAGTCCTCCAGCGCGCCGAGGTCGACGACCATCCGGACGACCGGCTCCCGCGCCCAGTAGTTGGGGCCGCGAAGGATCCTCGTCTCGAGGATTCGTAGCGTCGGCTCCGGACGCGGGCCGGAGCGGCGGTCGGGCAGCCGGCGAAGCGGTGCCGGCGGGGCGGCGACGGCGCGCTTGCGGCGCGGCGCGGGCGCGGTCTGAGCCACGACTCCTCCTCCAACGCGGCCCGTCCGGGCCGTCTCTAGCTTGAGGCGGCGGCCCCGCCACCACCGGGCAATGCGTGGAGCGCCGGGGTGGCGATCCGATGGCGGCGGCGAAGGTCGAAACGGTACCCCGACGGGAGGGAGTGGAGCACGACGCCGCTGATCATCAGCGGGCGGTGGCCCTTGATCTCCCACGCGTCGGTCTCCGAGGCGGCGCCGTCGACGATCGTGATGCTGCCGCGGCCGATGACCTCGAGGACGTGATCCGCCCCGACGACGCCGGCCGTGTCCTCGTCGACGCCGATACCGAGCAGGCTCGGGTTCTGGGCGATGACGCTCAGCAGCCGCCCGAGTCGATTTCGCTGCTGGAAGTGCTGGTCGACGATGACACCCGGCAGCAGCCCGAGCCCGGCGGAGATCTGCGCCATCCGGTGCTTCGGCGTCGCGCCCGATGCGCCGAACGCGATCATGTGACTGCTCATCGCGCTCGCGCCCGCGGACGTGCCCGCGACGACGGCGCCCTTCCGAAAGCGCTCGAGGATGGCGTCCGCGAGCCGCGTCCCGCCGATCGTCGACGACAACCGGAGCTGGTTGCCGCCGGTCAGGAAGATGGCCGTCGCGTCGCGTACCGCGAGCGCCGTTGCCTCGTCGTTCGCCTGCGGCCGCGTCACAGCGTGGAGCGGCCTCACGCGCGGGACCCCCAGCTCGCCGAACACCTGGCGGTACCGCTCGCCCGCCTCCGCACCGAGCGACGATGCCGTCGAGATGACGGCGATCGTCGCGTCCTGGCCGCCGGCCAGCGAGACGAATCGGTTGAGGATGACGCGGTCCCGGACCTTGTCCTCCGCGCCTCCGATGATGATGACGGTGCCTTCCGTCACGACAAGTGCGACCTCCTCGTGCGTCCGGGAGAGGATAGACGAACGAGGCGGCGCTCTCGGCCGCGCCCGGCGGGCGATGTCACATCAGTGCCGCAATCCCCCGCCGAGAGGTGGCAATGGCGCGGATCCCCCGTGCGAGAATGCCGCCGCCATGAGCGAACCCGAAGCGCTCGCACGGCGTGCTGGCCGGCGGCGCGCGGCGCGGCCGGCGGACCTGTTCGATCGTCCGACGCGGCGGCGCGCCGGCGTCTTGCGTCGCGCGCTGCGGCGCGAGGTGTCGCGGCTCAACGACCGCCGCCGGATTCTCGCCATGACGCTGCTCATCCTGACCTTCGGGATCGTGACCGCGGGGATGATCGGCCGCGGAGACGCGGCCGGTGCCGACGCGAGGGCCTACTGGGCCGGCGTCCGGATCTGGCTCAACGGCGGCGACCCGTACCACCCGACCGGGCCGTTCCTGCCGTACGTCTACGCGCCATGGATGCTGCCGCTCTTCTCGCCATGGGCGCTTTTGCCGTGGGATGTCGCCTGGTTCGTCTGGCGGGGCGCGACGATCCTGCTCCTCCTGTGGTCAATCGAGTGGGCCTATCGGCGGCGGCCGCTCGAGACCGCGATCGTCGTGATCGTGCTCGCCTTCCCGATGGGGGCAAACCTCGACACGGGCAACATCACCCTTCTCCTCGCCATCGGGCTGTTCGGCGCGCAGTTCCTGCGGCCGCGGATGGCGGGCTTCCTGTGGGGCCTGGCGACGTGGATGAAGTGGGCGCCCGCGCCGCTGTGGCTGGTCCTCCGGCCACGCGCCCGCCTGTGGGGCCTCGCCTGGCTCGCGGCGTCGGCGCTGCTCAGCCTTGCCACGCTGCCGCTCACGATCGTCCAGTTCGAGGCGCTGTTCGGGTTCGATCGGCCGGCCGTCCGGCTCGACTACCTCGTGCTGCTGTGGGCGCTGGTCCCGTGGCTCTGGCGCCGGGCGGAGCCCTTCGGATGGCTGCGACCCGCTTCCTGGCGGCGCTCCACGACGGAAACGGTCGCGCGGGCGCGGCGCCTCACGGATGTCCGGCGCGAGGATCCCGAGCGCGGCGGCGTCACGGCGCGGCGCGACGTCTACGCCCGCGTTCGGGCGTTCCTCGGGATCGTCTAGCGGATCAGCGCGGCGTCAGACGGCGGCGGCCGGCACGTTCGCGACCGCGTCCGTGACGCGAGCGTCCGAATCTCGATCGTCGCGTCGCGGCTCCTCGACAGGACGCAGGAGCAGCGCGCCGATGCCGAACAGCGCGACGGCGAAGACCAGGGCGGCCCGTGGACCGCTCCCGCTTTCCGCCTCACCGCCGACCATGTCCATGAGCGTGCCGCCGATCGCCGTCGCGAGGACGCCCGCCGACGCCGTGGCGACGTTGCTCATGCCCATGTACCGGCCGGATGACGCCTTCGGGATGATCTCCGTCATGAGGGCCCAGTCGACGGCGAGGAAGATGCCGGCCGATAGCCCGTAGAGGAGCACACCCGCGTAGACGAACAGCAGTCCGGGTGCGGCGGCGACGATGGCGAGGCCGAATGCACCGAGCGCGCAGCTCGCATAGATCACTTTCTTGCGGCCGAGGCGATCCGAGATCCGGGCCGAGGGCACGACCGCGACCACAGTCGCGATCGCGACGAGCCCGACCATCACGAGGTACGCGGTCCCCGTCTCCTCCTGGCTGAGCCCATGCGCGCGGCGGAGATAGAAGACCGCGAGGTTCACGAGGACGCCGCCGGCCATGAGGATCGCGAGGCGCGATCCGACGAGCCAGAGGAAGCTCCGCTCGCGAAGGACGTCCGTGCCCCACGCTTCGGCTGCGACCGACCGCCATGAACGGCCATTGCGCGACTTCGGGGTCGTCCCCTCCCGGACCCCGAAGAACACGCCGAGCATCGTCGCGACCTCGACGACGCCGAGCGCGATGAGGCCCAGCTCGAACTGCTTGGTGCTGATCGCGATCGCGCCGATGGCAAAGCCCCCAACGTTGCCGAGGATCTGGAACAGCCCGACGAGCGCGCTCGCGAGTCCGACCTGCTTTGCCGGGATGAGGTCCGGCACGTAACCCTGGAACGGGCCCTGCGCGAAGTTGGAGCTGAACTGGAGGAGCGTGATGAAGGCCGCGATCGCGATGAGGTTGTTCGACATCGCGATGCCGATGAGGAACACGACGTCGAGCAGCGAGCCGATGAGGATGTACGGCTTGCGGCGCCCCCAGCGGCTCGTCGTGTAGTCGCTGATCGAGCCGATCGTCGGCTGGACGATGACCGCGATCAGCGCGCCGCCGATCGTCGTCGCGAGAAGGGCCCGACCGGCCTCACCCGGTCCCACGAGCCCGGTGAACTCGAGCCGGCCGCCCATGATCGCGGTCAAGCCGGCGAAGATCGACGACAGCCCGAACCAGTAGAGCGACATCTGGACGAGCTGGCGAAGCGGGAGCTCGCGCGTCGGGCGGCCGGACGCGTCGGTCGGAGCGACGGATGTCATGGCGATCTCCAGGGCGGGATGGTGCCACTAAGACGCGCTTGCCCCGCCGTCGTTACGGTCCCTCTCCGGAGCGTGGCGTCCGCGCCATCCTACCCCTCGGGTAAAGGCGCTCCGGTCGGGTCGAGTGCAACGGTCTGCGCGATCCTGACGATGTGCCGGTTCGTGGCGCCGGGCGCGGCATAGCGGAAGACCGAGCGATCGAGCGAGTAGATCCCGGTCGAGGCGATCCCGATCCGCCCGAGGCGGAACGTGAACATCGGGTTCTCGGTATTGCCGGCGTAGGCGTGGGGCGTGCCGTCGGCAGCGAGAACGGCGAAATTCGCCTGGCCACGGAACGTCTCGTGGAGGCGGCAGAGGAGGTCCGCGGGACGGCTGCGGTCCCACTCGTCCTCGAGCCAGCGCTGGCCAACCTCCGTGTCGGCGCGGCCGTGCAGGCGGCCCGCGGCCTCGTACCGCGGCCGCCACGTCCGGTGGTCGCGGAGATCGCCGTTGTGGCTGAAGACGAACCTGCCGCTCGGGTCGATGAAGGGCTGGGTGTCGGCGATCGTGAGCGTCGACAGCTTCGACGGGCGGCGGAGGTGGACGATGGCGCTCGTCGTCTCGGTCGCGCCGAGCTTGTCGCGCCCGGGATCGTCGTTGAAGGCACGGACGTCGCGGTACATCTCAAGCCGGCCGTCGCCGGCGAGCCATCCGGCGCCCCAGCCATAGCCGGCGAGTCCGAACCGCTCGAGCTTCTCGGTGAACGGCCAGAGCTCGTCGAGCCGGAACGGCTCCGACGCCCGGGCCACATAGTGCTCACACATCGGCGGCGATCATACGCGGCCGGTCGGGACGATCCCGTGGATCGGCCGTCGCGCTGTGGGGGCAACAAATCGGGGAAATGAAGGTCATCGGGCGTGCCCGCGAGCGTGCGTGGCCGCGCGAAGGAGGCCGATTCCGGCGTTTTGTTGCTCGGAGAGCGCGGAGCGGAGCGCGTCAGGCGTCACGGATCGCTCGTTCCCACTCGGGAAAGTACCGGGCGATCGCCGTCAGGTCGAACGAGCGAAGGATCGATTCCTTCGGCTCGCGGGCGAGGAGGAAGTCGAACGAGCGACGGACGAGGTCGTCGGGCTCCGTCGCGGCGGGTGCGAGGCGGGCCAGGTCGCGCCGCTTCACGCTCACCTCGTGGTGCGTCGATGTCCCGTCCTCGGTCAGGCGGACGCGACAGGTCCACCCGTCCGTTGTCGGCGTACAGGCCACGTCGATCGTCACAGCCGCCGCCCCTGGCAGCGTGGGCACCAGTACGTTGTCCGCGGGAGCTCGCCGCCGTGCTGTGCCGCCTCGATCACCGTGCCGCAGCGAGGGCACGGGCGACCGGCTCGGCCGTAAACCGCGTTTCGTGCCGGACGAGCGCGGGCCGCGCTCGCGACGAGCAGCCGCCGCGCCGTTGCGATGAGCCGCCGAATCGTCTCGTCGTCCAGCGATGACACCGGCACGAACGGGCTCACTCGCTCGGCGAACAGCGTCTCGTTCTTCCAGATGTTCCCGATTCCGGCGAGCGCGCGCTGGTCGAGCAGCGCCTCGGCGATCGACATCGAGGCGCGGGAGGGGTCGCGGAGCCGACGGAACGCCTCATCGGCATCGAACGCCGGATCGAGCAAATCCGGCCCGAGCGCCGACAGCGACGGATGAAGGCCTTCTGCTCGCTGCTCGAACAGCTCGACGACCGGCGCGTCGAAGCACACCGCGACCGCGCCCGGCACCTCCAGCACGAGCCGTGCCCGCGCCGCCGGTCGCCGCCACGCCTCGCCCGGTCGGTAGCGATGCCACGAGCCGTTCATGCGGAGGTGCGTTCGCACCTCGAGCCCGTTGTCGAACCGGATGAGCAGGTTCTTGCCGACCGAGTCGACCGCTGTGATCGTCGTTCCGACGACTCGCGCGATCTGCGGCCCCGGCGCCGCGGCGCGAGCCGCGGTCACGGCGCGGCCGACCAGGTATGGACGGAGTCCCGCCGCGGTTCGCGCGAGCGTGTCTCCCTCGGGCATCAGCGGCCGCGCGACGCCGCGAGCGTCGTGAAGCCGTCCAGTGGAGCGGCGAGCGGGCGAAGGACGAGGCCGCGGTATCCCGCCGTGAACCCGGCGTCGAGCAGCGCGCCGCGATGCGGCGACTCGCCAACAGCCAGCCCGTCGATCTTCGTCACGAGGAGCTCGCGCACGCGGCCGTCGCGGACAAGCGCTCGGAGGGCGTCGGCAGCGGCAGCGGCGAGTGACGGGTCGTCGAATGCCGGCAGCGTCTGGAGCGACGATCCGCCGCGGTCGATATAGAGCACCGCCTCGCCGTCGACCAGCACCACGTACGCGCCGGCGGCGCGCTGGAACGGCCGTCGATCCGCGTCGCCACGGCGCGGCCACGGGATCGCGGCGCCGTACGGGTTGGCTGGGTCAGCGGCGGCGAGCAGGTGAACGACGTGCGAGTCCGACGCCGGGTCCCGGAACGTCCGAAGGCGCTCGACCGCGCCCGCCATCGCGAACTGCGCGGCACCCAGCCCCTCGACGAAGTAGCCGCGCCTGATCCGGCCGGCCTCCTCGAGTGCACCGAGGATCGGGTAGACCGCGCTGAAGCCGCCCTCGATGCCCTCGGATGCGACCGCCTCCCGCGTCACGATGCCGTACCGGTCCAGGAGCGCGAGCGCCGTCGCGTGGAGGCGCTCCGTGGCGGCGGGAGCCACGGAGCCCGCCGCCGGCTCGACGAGCGACCAGCGCCCCGCGGCCTCGGGCGGCCCGAGCGACGTCAACCGACCCGGCCGTCGCCGCGCATCGCGACCGGGCCGCTTCCAGCGGAGCGCCCGGAGCGGCGCGAACGTGTCGTTCGTTACCTCGCCCGCCCAGACGAGGTCCCATAGCGCGTCGAGCACCTCGCGGTCCGTGCCGCCGCCCGCGGCGGCGAAGATCTCGCGGTAGAACGATGCGCCGCGACGCGCCAACAGCTCGCGGATCGCATCGTGACGGGCGCCGGTCGGGCGCTCCGAAGCGTCGACCGGACCGGGCCGCAGGATCTCGCGACCCGGCCGGACGAGCGCCACTCGGCCGTCGTCGCGGCCCAGACTGCCGTTGCCGACCCAGGCGACCTCGCCGAGCGCGCCCAGCTCGTCGAGCAGCCGCGGCTGGTAGCCCGGGACGCGCGTCGGCAGTACGTCGCGCTCGAGAACCGAGGCGGGAATGGGTAGTCCGCCGAGCTGATCGACGACCTCCGCCAACCGCTCGAGCCCCGCGGACCCGCGGAGTGGCGGCACGACGTCCGTGGCCGCGGCCACGCCCTGCCATGCAGGCAGGAACCGCGCCAGCGCCGCGGGGTCGACCGGCTCGACCTCGCGCCGCAGGCGCGCCAGCGACCGCCGCCGCAGGAGCCGCAGCACCTCCGGGTCGCACCACTCCCGCTCAGCTCCATCCGGCCGGAACTCGCCCCGCAGGATCGAGCCCGCGGACAGCAGCCGCCCGAGCGCGTCCTCCACCACCCCACCCGGCAGTCCCCACCGCCGCGCGGGATCCGGGCCAAGGAACGGCCCGTGCGTCCGCGCCCACCGTGCGAGCAGTCCCTCGAGCGCCGCGGTGGTCGCGCCGAGAAACGCCGCGGGCACGCCGACCGGCGGCGGCACGCCGACCGCGTCCCGATACCGTGCCGCGTCCTCGATCGCGATCCACCGTTGCTCGCCCGCGATTCGCACCGGGACGGCGCGCCGCGACGCCGCCAACTCCGTCAGCCACGCATCGGCGGCAGCAGCCCCGCCGACGACCCGCGCCGCGACCTCGGCCGCCGTGAGGTCGCCCAGCCGGCGCAGCAGGTCATGCGCCTGGTCGACCGTGGTCGCCTGCCGTTCCTCCGTGAGGGACTGGAGCGACAGCTCCAGATCGGCGAGAGCCTCCGGGTCGAGCAGGTCGCGCAGCTCCTCCTGCCCGAGCAGCTCGCGGAGGAGGTCGCGATCGAGCGTCAGCGCACCGGCGCGACGCTCGGCCATCGGCGCATCGCCGTCGTACATGTACGCGGCGATGTAGTCGAACATCAGCGAGCTCGCGAACGGCGACGCCTTGACGGTCTCGACGCTCTGCACCGCGATCTCGCGGTTGGCGACGCCGGCCAGCAGCTCGCGGAGCGCCGTCAGATCGAAGACGTCGCTCAGGCACTCCCGATACGTCTCGACGAGGATCGGGAACGAGCCGTAGCGGCTCGCGACCTGGAGGAGATCGGCGGCCCGCTGGCGCTGCTGCCACAACGGGGTCCGGGAGCCGGGACGGCGGCGCGGCAGGAGCAGCGCACGCGCAGCGTTCTCCCGGAACCGCGACGCGAACAGCGCGGACGAGCCGACCTGCGACACGACGAGGTCCTCGATCTCCTCGGGATCGGGGAACAGCAGCTCGTCGATCCCATCGACGTCGCCCTCCGGCAGCCGGATCGCGATCCCGTCGTCCGACCAGATCGTCTGGACCTCGAGCCCGAGCCGTTCGCGGATGCGCGCCTCGAGCGCGAGCGACCACGGGGCGTGGACGCGGGCACCGAACGGCGTGAGGAGGCACAGCCGCCAGTCGCCGAGCTCGTCGCGGAACCGCTCGACGACGATCCGCCGATCCGTCGGCAGGGCGCCGACGACGGAGCGCTCCTCGTCGAGGTACGACAGCAGGTTGTTGGTCGCGAGCTGATCGAGGTCGTGATATTCGGTCAGTCGCGCCGCGGCGCGTTCGCGGCCCTTCGCGCCCGCGGCGAGGTCCGCTTCGGTCTCGCGGACGAACGCACCCAACGCCCGCCCGAGCTCGATCGGCCGTCCGGCGGCATCGCCCTTCCAGAACGGCAGCTTGCCGGGCACGCCGGGCGCCGGCTCGACGAGCACCTGGTCGCGGGTGATCTCCGCGACGCGCCAGCTGCTCGCTCCCAAAACGACGACGTCGCCGTGCATCCCCGCGCGCAGCTCGTAGACCATCTCCTCGTCGAGCTCACCGACCCGCCGCCCCGGCTTGCCTGCCTCGCCGGCGAGGAAGACGCCGAACAGCCCGCGGTCCGGGATCGTCCCGCCGCTCGTCACGGCGACGACGCGTGCGTCGCGGCGGCCCTCGATGACGTCGGTCTGACGGTCCCATGTCACGCGCGGCTTCAGCTCGGCGAACTCGTCGCTCGGGTACGCGCCGGCGAGCATCCCGAGGACGCCCTCGAGCACTTCGCGCGTCAGCGTCTCGTACGGGGCGGCGGCGGTGACCGTCGCGAGGATCTCGTCGACCGTCCACGGCGTCCCGACGGCCATCGCGACGATCTGCTGCGCGAGCACGTCGAGCGGATTTCGCGGCATGACGGTCGCCTCGATCGCTCCCTCGTGCATCCGCCGCGTCACGACGGCACACTCGAGGAGGTCGCCGCGGTACTTCGGGAAGATCACGCCCTTCGACGGCGCACCGACCTGATGACCCGCACGCCCGACCCGCTGGAGGCCGCGCGCGACCGACGTGGGGCTCTCGACCTGGATGACGAGGTCGACCGCGCCCATGTCGATGCCGAGCTCGAGACTCGACGTCGCGACGAGCGCCGGCAGCCGGCCGGCCTTCAGCTCCTCCTCGATCTGGACACGCTGCTCCCGGGCGATCGATCCGTGGTGCGCGCGGACGAGGTCCTCGCCCGCCAGCTCGTTCAACCGATGCGCGAGTCGCTCCGCCAGGCGCCGGCTGTTGACGAAGACGATCGTGCTGCGGTGGGCCCGGATCAGATCGAGGATCCGCGGGTGAACCGACGGCCAGATGCTCGTCCGCGCGTCGCCGTTCGTGGCCGGCCCGCCCGGCTGATCCTCCGGCGGGAGGAGCTCGCCGATCCGGCTCATGTCCTCGACCGGAACCACGACCTGGAGCTCGAGGGGCTTCCGCGTCCCGGCGTCGACGATCGTCACGTCACGACCCGGCCCCACGCCACCGAGGAACCGCGCGATCGTCTCGAGCGGTCGCTGCGTCGCCGACAGCCCGATCCGCTGGAGGGGTCGCGCGTCGTCGCCGCGAAGGCGTTCGAGGCGCTCGAGGCTGAGCGCGAGGTGCGCGCCCCGTTTCGTGCCGGCGATCGCGTGGACCTCGTCGACGATCACGTGCTCGACCGTTCGGAGGCTGTCGCGCGCGGCGCTCGTCAGCATCAGGTAGAGCGATTCCGGCGTCGTGATGAGGATGTCCGGCGGGTGGCGGACGATGTCGCGGCGCTCGTCCTGCGGCGTGTCCCCGGTCCGTGACGCGATCGCGATCTGCGGCGGTTCCTCCCCCAACCTGCCCGCCGCGAGCGCGATGCCGGCCAGTGGGGCCCTGAGGTTGCGCTCGACGTCGTACGTCAGCGCCTTGAGCGGCGAGATATAGAGGACGCGAACACCGCCCGGGTTCTCGCGGGTGGGCTTCGGGCGCGGCTCGCGGGCGAGGCGGTCGAGGCACCAGAGGAACGCGGCGAGGGTCTTGCCGCTCCCCGTCGGCGCGTGGATCAGCGTGTGGTGGCCGCCGGCGATCGCCGCCCAGCCGTCCGCCTGTGCATCAGTCGGCGCCTCGAACGTGGCGCGGAACCACTCGCGGACCGGAGCGCTGAACGGCGCCAGCGGGTCCGCGGCCTTGCTGCGACGAGATCGAGTCGAGGCGGCCACGGGGACGCGCAGTATAGCCGGGCGTATCGAAAACGATCGTCCGTTCTATATCCCGGTGCCGGTCGGCAACGCGTCGAGCGCCATCCCTCTGGCGGATGAGCGCCGGAGCGATGAAACTTCCGTACCCCGCGCACCCCGTACGTTCAGGAGTCAACCCCGCGATGCCACGGTCACTCACCCACGGTGGCCGCCGTGCCGTCGCCGGAGCGGCAGTTCTTCTCGCCGTCGGGCTGGCCGCCGCCGGCAGCGTGGCCGCTACGGATCCATCGCCGTCGCCGAACCGTGGCTTCCTCGAGCCGTCGGGCACGAAGCCGCGCGTCGCCGCAGCCGTGGCGGAGCCCGCCCCGGGCTTCCAGGACGTCACGGCGCTGAGCGGGCTGCGCAACCCGACGAACATCGAGTTCACGCCCGACGGACGCCTCGTCGTGGCCGAGAAGCGCGGTCGCGTCCTGCTGTTCGACAGCCTCGCCGACACGACGCCGACGGAGCTCGTCGCGATCGACCCCGAGGTCCTGAACTACTGGGACCGAGGTCTTCTGGGGATGACGCTGAGCCCGGGTTTCGGGAGCACGAATCCGTCGTACGTCTACATCAGCTATACGTACGACCACATCCTGGGCGACCCTGCACCCGCGCCACGCTGGAACGATGCCTGCCCGGACCCACCCGGCCCGCTCACGAACGGCTGCGTAGCGAGCGGCCGACTATCGCGATTCCCGGTCTCGGCGACTGGGGTGGTCGGAGCGGAGCAGGTGCTGATCGAGGAGTGGTGCCAGCAGTTCCCCAGCCACTCCATGGGCGATATCGCGTTCGGTCCCGACGGCTTCCTGTACGCGAGCGCGGGCGAGGCGGCGAGCTTTGGCGGCCTCGACTACGGCCAGAACGGGAACCCGTGCGGCGACCCGCCGCAGGAGGGTGGCTCCCTTCGGTCGCAGAGCATCCGCGGGAGCGCGACGAACAAGACCCTTGACGGGACCGTCATTCGCCTCGATCCGGCAACCGGCGCGGCTGCGCCCGGCAACCCGAACGCCGCGGCGACGGATCCCGATGCGCGGCGCATCGTCGTCGCGGGTCTTCGGAACCCGTTCCGCTTCACGTTCCGGCCGGGCGCCGCGCAGCCGGAGCTGTGGATCGGCGACGTCGGCGAGTCGACATGGGAGGAGATCAACCGCATCGTCTCGCCGGCGGCATCAATCCACAACACCGGCTGGCCGTGCTATGAGGGCGCGGCCCGGCATCCCGGCTGGGTGGCCGCCAATCTCCCGCTCTGCAACACGCTCTACACCCCGGGCGACACTGCCGTGACCGCGCCGTACTTCCAGTACGGACACGGGACGGCACAGATCGTGCCGGGCGAAACGTGTCCCGGGCAGAACGGATCGGTCATCAGCGGGGTCACGTTCTACGGCAGCGGCACGTACCCCGCCGCATACCAGGGAGCGCTCTTCTTCGCCGACCACTCCCGCAACTGCGTCTGGGCGATGCAGCCGGCGACTACCGGCGGCGTCCCGAGCCCGACCCGGATCGTGAATGTCGTCAGCGGTGCGGCCCACCCTGTCGACCTCGAGATCGGCCCGGCCGGCGACGTCTTCTACGTCGACTTCGACGGCGGGACGATCCACAGGATCAGCTGGACCGGTGCCAACCAGCCGCCGATCGCGCGCGCGACGGCCGTGCCGCTCACCGGGACCGCGCCGCTCGACGTCACGTTCGACGGCTCGGGGTCGAGCGACGCCGAGGGCGCCATCACGTACGACTGGAACTTCGGTGACGGGACCGCGCACGCGACGAGCATCAAGCCGGTTCACACGTACGCCGCCGGGACGTTCACCGCGACGCTGACGGTCACCGACCGCGACGGCGCGAGCGATGTCGACACACTGACGATCTCCGCATCCAACTCGCCACCCGTCCCGACGATCGCGACGCCGTCATCGTCACTCCGCTGGGTCGTCGGACAGACGATCTCGTTCACTGGCGGCGCAACGGACGAGCAGGACGGGACGATCCCGGCCTCGGCGCTCGAGTGGCGTCTCGTCATCGACCACTGCAACGACACGGGCGGCTGCCACGAGCACATCATTCAAACGTGGAACGGGGTGGCAAGCGGCTCGTTCGATGCACCCGACCACGCGTACCCGTCGCACCTCGAGCTCCAGCTGACCGCGACGGACGCGAACGGCGTGTCGGCGACCAGGGTCCTCCAGCTCGACCCGGCCACTGTCGACCTGTCCTTCTACTCGACCCCGAGCGGCGCGCCCCTGACGGTCGGGCTGACGACCGCGGTGACGCCCTTCACGCGGACCGTCATCGTCGGCTCGCGCAACACGGTCGTCGCGCCGACGGCAACGACGATCGCAGGCGCGCCGTTCGAGTTCGCCTCGTGGTCGGACGGGGGCGACCGGGTCCACGACATCGTGGCGACGTCGGTGCCTGCCTCGTACACGGCCCGGTTCGAACCTGCGGAAGCTCCCGACACGTGCGCGGGCGCTCGCCCGATCGCGAGCGGTGTCTGGACGTCGGAGAAGATCGACCCGGCGGGCGACCTCGACTGGTACTCGCTGACGCTCTCGACCGCGCGGGACATCCGGGTCGTCCTTGGCCGGCTCGATGCCGACCTTCGACTCGATCTCTATTCGGGCTGCTCGACGCTCATTGCGTCGTCGTCGCACGCCGGGACGCAGTACGAATCGATCTACAAGCGGCTTTCCGCGGGAACGTATCGGCTGCGGGTGAGCGGCGTCGCGGGCGCGGTTTCGAAAACGGCGTACGCGCTTCAGTTCCGGGCCCTCTCGGACACGGTCCAGATCCTGACGTCGAGCACGTGGACCGCGAGCGGAAGCCGCGTCATCGTCGGGATGGTCCTCAACAACACGCCGTACTACCAGCGGTCGATTGTCGTGAAGGCGACGCTGCTGAACGCGTCGAACGTCCGAATCGGGACCGTCACGAGCGCGATCTACGCGCCCGTTCTCAACCCGCGGACGCAGGCCCCGTTCCGGCTCGCGTTCCACCTGCCGCCCGGCTACGCCCGGGCGACGATCACGGTGTCGGCGACGCGTACGACGCTGCATGCCCTCGCCGGAATGACGGTCACGGCGGGGACGCGGAGCGTCGATTCGACGGGCCGCCTTCATGTCCGCGGCACGGTCCGCAACGGCAACACGTTCACCGTGACCTCGACGAGGGTCGCTGTCGCCCTGATCGACAACGTGGGCGTGGTCCGAAACGTCGTCAACGTTGCGCCGGCGACGACGACGCTCGGGCCGGGAAAGACCTCCTCGTTCGACGCGGTGTTCGCCGACCACGCGTCCGTGTACCAGGTGGTGTCGTTCCGCGCGACGGCGACGCGCTAGCTCTCGGGCCGCACGGCCGCGACGGCGAGCGCGTCGAGGGCCGACGCTGCGCTGCGCGCCGCGGTCACGTCGAAGCGGGCGCGCTCGAACATCGTCCTCGCGATCGACGCACGAAGCCGGCGATCGAGTGGCTCGATCGGGTCGCGCTCGGCGAGCGTGACCGTGGCCTGAACGGGACCCGGCACCGCGTCGACGAGCGCGGCGAGGAGCGCGGAGCCGAGGCCGCGCCGTCGATGCTCGGGCGTGACGCCGAGGGCAAGGATCTCGGAAGGCGTCGCCTCGTGGCCCGCTTCGGCGACGGCAAGCCCGACAACCACATCGCCCGCCAGCGCCGCGACCGCGCGGGCCTGCGTCGGAGTGTCGGACGCGAGCGCGCGGCCGAGCAGCGCGCGAAGCGCCGCAGCGTCACCGACGGCCGCGATCCGCGGCGCGAGCGATACGCGCTCGAGGAGGTCTGACGTCAGGGCCACGATCGACGGCGAGATCGCCGAGCGGCCGGCTCGCCGCTCCTCGTGCGACGACGCGGGCACGTCCCGCGGATCCCACCACCCGTTGCGCTCCGCGGCGCGGAGGAGCGCCGGCACGACCGTCGCGTGAACCGCGTCGGCGATCGCGATCGATGCCGATTCCGCGGCGGCCTGCGCGCCGTCGCGCGGGAGGCCGGCATTCGCGACGTCGCTGAACGTCTCGGGGAGCGGCGCCTGGCCGTATCTCGCGGCCTCTGCCTCCCAACGCTCGCGCCAGGCCAGCGGAGTCTCGACCGGCGCGTGGCGGTGAGCGCCGGCGAGCCAGACGAGCGACCAGGTGCGGGGCACGACCCGGTATGCGTCGTACCCGCCGCCGCCCGTCGCGAGCCACCGACCGCCCGCGGAGCCATGCGCGACCCGGTCGACGAGTCGCGCCGCCTCCGCCATCGCGGTCGTCGTGACGCGGAGGTGGGCGAGCGGGTCCCAGGCGTGAGAGTCGGCGCCGTGCTGGCTGACGACGAGGTCCGGGGCGAACGCGGCGGCCAGCGCCGGGACGAGCCGCCGAACCGCCGCGAGCCAGGCGTCCTCGCCGGCGTACGGCTCGAACGGCACGTTCACGACCGTGCCGGCCGCTGCGCCCTCGCCGACGTCGCTGGCGCGCCCCGTTCCGGGGAACAGATATCGACCGGATTCGTGGAACGAGACGGTGAGCACGCCGGGATCGGACTCGTGGATCGCCTCGACGCCGTCGCCGTGGTGGACGTCGAGGTCGACATACAGGACGCGCAGGCCGTCGCGCCGCGCTCGAGCGATCGCGAGTGCCGGGTCGTCGTAGATGCAGAAGCCCGACGCGTGGTCCGGCATCGCGTGGTGCAAACCTCCGCCGGGATGGAACGCGTGGTCGACGTCGCCGCGGAGGATCGCCTCGACGGCCCGCAGCGATCCGCCCGCGACCATCGCGCCGGCCTCGTGCATCCCCGCGAACGAGGGGTTGTCGCCGCCATCCCCGATACCCGCTTCGGCGGGACCCGATGGCTCCTGCGACAGGCGCTTGACGGCGGCGAGATACGCCGCGGTATGGGAGAGGAGAAGGTCGTCGTCGCGCGCCGGCTCCGGCACGAGTCGCGGCTCCGCGCCGACGGCCCGCAACAGGTCGATCCCGGGGCCGAAGCGGCGTGGTGTGAGCGGATGCGACGCTCCGAAGTCGTACGTCGGGGAGAGGGGGCCGTACACCAGCAGCGGCCCGTCGGTCGCCCGTTTCACCATGGCAGCATTGTGCCGTGGCAGCATGCTGACACGATGGAACGCGTCTATACGACCCCGCTCCTCGACAAGCTCGGTGTCAAGCCGGGTTCCCGCGTCGCGATCGTCGGCGTCGAGGACGAGGCGTTCCGCAACCAGCTCTCGGAGCGCACGGACGACGTTACGGTCGACCGACCGAAGCCGGACACGAACCTGATCTTTCTCGCCGCCGACTCGATCGACGAGCTGATGCGGCTCGGCGAGCTGCGGCGCTCGCTCCGGCCGAACGGAGCGATCTGGGTGGTGTCGCGGAAGGGCAAGGCGGCGACCCTTCGGGACGTCGACGTCATCGACGCGGCCAGGGCCGCCGGCCTGGTCGACAACAAGGTCGCGTCGTTCTCGGCCACCCATACGGCCCTTCGACTCGTCATCCCGGTCGCGCTCCGCGGCGAGCATCGCTGACGCCGCCGCTCCGCGACTCCGGCCGCGCTACCATCCGCGCATGCCGACCGACCTGCTCCTGGTCCTGATCGTCATCCTCATCCTCGTCGTCATCTGGCGCGGTCCGAAGACGCTGCCGCGGATCGGCGAGGCGCTGGGGCGCGGCGTCCGCGAGGCGAAGCGCGCGGCCTCCGACGGGCCGACGGAGCCCAAGCCGACGGACGGCACGGAGCCTCGCCGGTAGCGGCCGCGCTCGCGTGGCATCGCGGATGGACGCCGAGTCGGATCTCGCGGCCCTCACGGCGCGACCGGGTCCCGGCTCGCACCGCACGACGCTTGTCCTCGACGGCGTCCGAGTCGAGACCCTCGCCGACCTGCCGCCGCTTAGGAACCGGCTCCTCTTCGTGGGTCTCAATCCGTCGCCGGACAGCGTCGCGGCCGGGCATTACCACCGGGGCCCAGACGGACAGTCGTTCTGGCAGCGCCTCGTCACGGCGACGATCCTCCCCCGCGGCACGGACATCGCGACCGCGGACGACGCGCTCGTCGCGGTCGGCCACGGCATCACGGAC
The DNA here is from genome assembly GCA_035264845.1 of Candidatus Limnocylindrales bacterium. GTDB lineage: Bacteria > Chloroflexota > Limnocylindria > Limnocylindrales > CSP1-4 > JACDAV01. The sequence goes on from DATFPL010000037.1 coordinate 18,897, forward strand.
CTCCTGAAGCGCCCGACCGCTGGCGACGAGCCGACCGACGATGCGCTCCGTGCCGGCGTCGGTCCGCTGTGGCAGAAGATCGCGATCTGGCGGCCGGCGGCGATCGTCTTCGTCTACAAGCGCGTGGCGTCGATCGCCGCGGGTCGGGCGCTCGCCGAGAACTGGGGGCAGCTCGCGGGGGTCGCGCTGGCGGGCCGGCCGTGCTTCCTGATGCCGGCGCCGTACGCGCCGCGCGAGGAGGTCGACGAGGGCCTGAACTTCCTTCGCAACCTCGGCGCGGCACTGCCCGACAGCTAACGCCCGGCGGCGAGCGCGGACACCGGGTCCGCGGGAGGGTCGCCGTGCGCGGGCAGCAGCCGCGCGGCGCCGAGCCCCGCGACGAGCTCGAGCGAGCGCGCGAGCGCGACATCATCGACCGGTCCGACGATTGCCCGCGAGGGTCCAGGCCCGACGAGGTCCCCGACGATGAGCGCGTCGCCAACCAGGAGTCCGAGCCGCTCCGGCCCGCGGCCAGGAAGCAGCTGCGCCCGGAGGTCCGCCTCCGCGTCGGGCACGCGAGCACCGTCAGCGAGCTCGACCACGTCGAACGGCAGCACCCGCTGGGCGCCCGGGCCCGCGTAGACCGGGATATCCTCGCCACCGGCGAGCGCCTCCGCGCCCGCGGACCGATCCGCCTCCGCCGCGGTCAGGACGATCGCCGCGATCCGCCCGCCCCGCCGAGCGGCGGCTGCACGAAGCGCATCGACCGCCTCCTCCGACGGATCGCCCGGATCGACGACGACGACGTCGCGCCGCCCCACGACGTATGCGTTCACGGCCTGGCCCGGGACGCCGCCCGCGCCGGGCAGCACGACGCGCGCGACGTCGCCCTCGTCTTCGATCACCCTGACGCTGCCGGGCGGCCCGGGCGCGAGCCGCTCACGCACCTCGTCGAACGTCCGGACCCAGGCGAGCTGGTGGAGCGTCGCGCTGGTCGGCACCCACAGCCCGATCTCCCCCGCAGCCATCGCGGCGAGCGCCGCCCGTGGCGTGACCCAACGATGAGCGACGACCTCGCCCCCCACGAACGACACGTCGGCCGCGGCCGGAAGCTCAGCGGCAAAGAACCGGACGTCGAACCGCCGCGGGACGAACGGCGGCGTCACCCACCGCGACAGCGGGGCGAGGAGGTCCGTGCGGAGGGTCAGGTCGAGCTCGTCGGCGACCGCGGCGAGCGTCGCGGACCCGTCGAGGAGCGCGAGGCGGGCGCGCATGAGGGTCGTCGCCGACAGATGCGTGCCGCCCCGCGCCTCCGCGAGCAGCACGCCCGCTTCCTCGAACAGCTCGCGCACAGCCGCCACGTACCCCGCCACCGCCTCGGCGGGAGCCACTCCCCCACCCCACGACGCCGCACAGGCGTCCGGGCCAAGCGCGGACCGCGCCACGACATCTGCCGACGAGTCGCCGGCATCGGTCGCGCCGCCCGGAAAGACGTGCATGTCGCCGGCGAACGCCATCGTCGGTGGTCGCTGGGTCAGTAGTACTTCGGGGCCGCCGGTGCCAGTTCGGAGGAGGACGACGGTGGACGCGGGCCGCGGCGTGGCTGGCTGCGGATGAACGACGTTCGCGGCGGGCGATCGCATGCCAGCATCGTACGGAACGGGCCCCGACGATCGCCGGTGCGTGATCGCGCCGACGCCCCTTGTGCCGCCGCCTCGCGCGGCGTACCGTGACGCGGCTCAGCGCGCGGAGCGTTTGAAGGGGACCGCATGCGTCCATCTCGTCCGCGAAGCGTCCGGCGAACCGTTGCACTCGCCGGCGCCATCTGCGCGCTCGCCGCCGCGCTCATCCTTCCCTCGACGACCAGCGCCGCGGTCAAGGCCGCCGGTCAACGTGTCAACGTCATCGTCACCTTCAAGGCCCGGCCGGGCACTCCGGCAACGGCCGCGATCGAGGCGGCAGGCGGCCGGGTCAGTCGGCGGTTCAGCATCATCCCGGCGCTCGCGGCGGATGTCCCTGTCGCCGCGATGGCCGCCCTGCGCCGGAACCCGCTCGTCCGTTCGATCGAGGCCGATGCCCGGATCACCGCCTTCGCGACGGGCGACCTCGAGTACGACAACGCGTGGGGTGTGACGCACATCGGGACCAAGGCCGTCCACGACGCCGGGATTCGCGGCGCCGGGGTGAAGGTCGCGATCATCGACACGGGCCTCGACTACATCCACAACCAGCCGCCGTCAAACGAGCCGCCGGTCGTCGATCCCGAGTTCAACAGCAACTACCGCGGCGGCTACGACTTCGTCAACAACGACAACGACCCGATGGACGACAACGGTCACGGAACGCACGTCGCCGGCATCCTCGCGGCAGAGCACAACGGCTACCTCGTCGTCGGGGTCGCACCGGCGGTCGACCTGTACGCGCTCAAGGTTCTCGGCGCGGGCGGCGAAGGCGACTACAGCGGCCTCATCGCGGCGCTCGACTGGTCGGTCCAGAACCACATGGACGTCGTAAACATGAGTCTCGGCGGCCACGAGGCGTCGACGGCGCTCGCGGCCAGCATCCACGCGGCGTATGCGGCGGGCCTGACGCTCGTGGCTGCGAGCGGCAACGTCGTGACGTTCCAGGACCTGCTCTACGGCTGCCCGGTCGCCTACCCGGCGGCGTATCCCGACGTCATCGCGGTCTCGTTCACGAACACGTCGGACAAGCTGACCGGCTTCTCGTGCACCGGGCCGCAGGTCGATCTCGCGGCGCCGGGTGACCAGATCGCGTCGACGGTCCCCGTCGGCACGTGCATGTTCTGCTCGCCGAGCGGGTATGCGTTCGAGAGCGGGACGTCGATGGCATCGCCGCACGTCGCCGGCGTCGCCGCGCTGATCCTGTCGAACGGGATCCTGAACGCCGGTGACGCGACGACGCTCGCGGACGACGTCAAGGCGCACCTCTGCCGGACCGCGTCGCCGGCCGCCCTCGCGACGACCGACCCACGCTACCCGAACTACTACGGCTGCGGGATCGTCGACGCCGAGCAGGCGCTGCTGATCGACCCTCCGGCGCCGCCGCCCGGCCACAACGCGCGGCCGATCGCGGGTGACGACAGCATCGTGACGGTTGAGGACACGGCCGCGGACGTCGACGTCCTCGCCAACGACACGGATGCCGATGGCGACCAGCTCGTCGTGTCCGGCACGACGGCACCTGCCCATGGCCTCGCGACGGTCAACATCGACGGCACGATCCACTACGCACCGGCACCCAACTTCGCCGGCTCCGACGCATTCGACTACACCGTCTCGGACGGCAAGGGAGGCACGGACACGGCGCGCGTGTCCGTCGTTGTCACACCGGTCAACGACGCGCCGGTTGCGGTCGACGACCAGGTCTCGACGACGCTCGACACCGCAATCACGATCGACGTCCTCGCCAACGACACGGACGCCGACGGCGACCCACTGACGACGACGCACGTTGGCAACCCGTCGGTCGGGGCCGCCGCACTGCTCCCCGACGGCTCCGTGCGCTACACGCCGCCGCCCGGCTATACCGGGCTCGATGCCTTCGACTACACCATCGCGGACCCCGTCGGTGAGCAGTCGACCGCGATCGTCTCGGTCACGGTCACTGGCGAAAACCACGCGCCGGTCGCCGTCCCGGACTTCGTGACGACGCCGGAGGACACGACTGTCACGATCCCGGTACTTGCCAACGACACGGATGCCGACGGCGGGCCA
>DATFPL010000038.1:0-2131 GCA_035264845.1 Candidatus Limnocylindrales bacterium
CGGGCAGTCGACGTGGGCGTAGTGGCGGGCGTCGGTCTCGTACTCGACGTGGGCGATCGCGATCGTGATCCCCCGCTCGCGCTCTTCGGGCGCGTTGTCGATCGAATCGAAGGCCCGGTACTCGGCCTCGCCCTTGAGCGAGAGGTACTTCGTGATCGCCGCGGTCAGGCTCGTCTTGCCATGGTCGATGTGGCCGATCGTGCCGATGTTGACGTGCGGCTTGGTGCGCTCGAACTTCTTCTTGGCCACAGGACCGTTCTCACTCCATATCAGGTGCGGCGCTGCCGCGGGGGTTCGCGTCCCGGAGGCTCCCTCGAGCCGGCTGTGGAGCCCACAATCGGATTCGAACCGATGACCTCTTCCTTACCAAGGAAGTGCTCTGCCGGCTGAGCTATGTGGGCCCGGGACCCGTTGTCGCGAAGTCAGTGGTGGGCAGGGAGGGAATCGAACCCCCACAGTCGAAGACGGCTGATCTACAGTCAGCGGAGCTCACCACCTGCTCAACCTACCCACGGTGCGGAGGGCGTCGGGCCGAGGCTGCGGCCTCGTGGTGGACCCGCCACCCGAATGATTTCTTGGAGCCGACGACGGGACTCGAACCCGGAACCGGCGGTTTACAAAACCGCTGCTCTACCAATTGAGCTACGTCGGCGCGACGCGCGGGCACACCGCAGAGGACCCATGGGCGCCGAAGAATGATAGGGCCCGGCGGACGAACGGGTCAAGCGCCGCCGGTCGCGTCGTCCTCGGCGGACGCGGCGGCAGGGCCGCCGGGGAGCAGGTCGTCGTCGGGCGCGAGAGCCGGCCCGGCGGACGCGTCGAGGGTCGTGGCGGACTCAGGGAGAGCGGCCACCACCTCGGCCGGCTCGAGCGCGGTGCCGGATGCAGGCGCCGCTTCCGCGTCCGGTGGTCGAGAGGTCGTAGCGGCCTCGTCGGAGTCGTCGTGGGCTGCTCGCTCCTGGGCCACCGGCACCGCCGCGCGAGGTGCCGGCTTGCGCCGCGGCGTCGTGCCGGTCGGGTCGCGCTGGGCGACGGCCTCGAAGAGGAGCACAGAGCCCGCGACCGCGGCGTTGAGCGAGTCGATCTCGCCGCGCATCGGGATCCGCATCAGGAGGTCGCAGCGGCGGCGGACCGCAGGACCGAGGCCCTGCCCCTCGCTGCCGACGACGATCGCGAGCGGGCCGCGGAGATCGGACTGGCGAGCGGTCAGCGGCGCCTCGGCCTCCGCGCCGGCGACGCGAAGCCCGCGCGTGTGGAGGTCGGCGAGCGCGCCCGCGAGGTCGTCGACCGGACAGAGCAGGAGATGCTCGACCGCTCCGGCGGATGCCTTGATCGCGGCGGGCGTCAGCGGCGCCTGGCGGTGTGTCGGGAACAGGACCCCGTGGACACCAGCGGCCTCCGCGCTCCGCAGGAGCGTCCCGACGTTCTGCGGGTCCTCGAGCGAGTCGAGCGCGAGGACGAATGGGGGCTCGCCGAGCTCCAGGGCGCGGGCGATGACCTCGTCGATCGTCGCGTAGCGGCGGGGCGGAACGACGACGGCGACGCCCTGGTGGCCGTCGAACCCGGCCACGGCCGTGAGCGTGCCGCCCTCGACCTCGACGACGGGAATCCGGAGGTTCGTGGCGTGGAGGACGATCCGCTCGAGCGCTTCGCGGCGTTGTGGGACGACAAGGAGTCGCTTTGCGTCGCGGCGTGCGGCGAACGCCTCCTCGACGGGGCGGCGGCCGGCGATGAGCTCCTCGTCCTCGGCGAGGAGATCGGGCGGCGTGGCCGGCGTCCATTCCGGGGCCGCACGCAACTGGCGGGGCCGCCACTCGCCGCGGTCCGCGCGGGGACGCTCGGGAACGCCGCGGTCGTAGGGGCGCCCCCGCGGCCCCGCTTCGCCGCCGGGCGGGCGGCGGTCCGAGCGATACGGAGCGCGGTCATCCGGGGCGCGCCGATCGACCCCAGACGGGCGACCGAAGTCGCCGCGGTGGCCGCCGCGCGGCCCGTCGTCGCGGGGAAACGGCCGATCGCGAGGCGGAACCGGACGTCGGTCGCCCGGCGGGAATGGCCGGTCGCGAGGCGGGAACGGACGATGCTCGCGGGGCTGGGACTGGCGGCCGTCCCCCGGTCGGCCGGCATCGCGACC
>DATFPL010000039.1:0-13766 GCA_035264845.1 Candidatus Limnocylindrales bacterium
GGCTGTGTGGGGTTGTGGACCGGTCGGCCAGTTCGCGATTCGCAGCGCGTTCCTGCAGGGCGCGGAGCGGGTCTTCGCGATCGATCGCGTCCCGGAGCGGCTCGTCATGGCAGCCGCGGCGGGCGCCGAGCCGCTCGACGACCGCGAGGACGTCGTCGACGAGCTGAAGGCGCGGACAGCCGGCCGCGGACCGGACGCGTGCATCGACGCCGTCGGCATGGAGGCGCACGGTGGCGGCGCGGCGGGGACGCGCGACCGGGTGATGCACGTTCTCCGCATCGGTACCGACCGCGGCGCCGGGCTCCGGTCGGCGATCCAGGCGTGTCGCAAGGGCGGCCGCGTCGCGATCGCGGGCGTCTACGCCGGATACCTCGACGCGTTCCCGATCGGTGCCGCGTTCGAGAAGGGACTGACGATTCGCGGCGGGCAGACGCCGGTCCATCGGTACATGCGACCGCTGCTGGCGCGAATCCTCGACGGCGAGATCGTCCCCGACGCCATTATCACCGACCGCCTCCCGCTGGACGAGGCGCCGGAGGGCTACCGCCGCTTCCGCGACAAGGAGAACGGCTGCATCAAGGTCGTCCTCTCCCCGGCAGCCTGACCAAGGAGCAGACGAATGCCGACGACTCGTGACGACATCCCGGCGACGCTCAAGCGGTCACCGAAGAAGGCCCAGGAGACCTGGGCGAAGACGCACGACAGCGCCGTCGAGACGTACGGCGAGGGCGAGCGCGCCCATCGAACGGCGTTTTCGTCGCTGAAGCACTCCTTCGAGAAGGTCGACGACCACTGGGAGCCCAAGAAGCGGAAGGGCCCGTCGGATCCCCGTGCGGCGAAAGGCGGTCGGACGGCGCGGGCCGGCAAGGGCGAGACCTTCGGCGGCGTCGACGTCTTCGGCAATTCGAAAGCGGACCTGTACGAGCGGGCAAAGGGCCTCGGGATTCGGGGCCGCTCGCGGATGTCGAAGGAAGAGCTGGGCCGGGCGATCGCCCGGAAGCAGTAGCGGAGCCGCGCCGATGACCAGCCTCGCATTGCTCGTCCTTCGCGCGACCGTCGGGTCGCTCCTCGCAGGGCACGGCGGCCAGAAGCTGTTCGGCTGGTTCGGCGGCCGGGGGTTCACGGCGACGACGAGCTGGATGGAGTCGATGGGCCTGCGGCCGGGGCACCGCTGGGCCGGTCTCGCGGGGCTGTCGGAATTCGGCGGCGGTGTCCTGACCGCGCTGGGGTTCCTCAGCCCCGTCGGCCCGCTCATGTCGATGGGCGCGATGCTCATGGCAACGTTCAAGGCCCACGCCGGCAAGCCGATCTGGGGGACGGCGGGCGGCGCCGAGCTGCCGCTGACGAACATCGCGGTCCAGACCGCGCTCGTCGCGACCGGCCCCGGCGCGATCTCGCTCGACCGCCTGCTTGGGATCAGGCTGCCGCGGTGGGTGTCGATCGTCGGACTCGGGGCGGTTGTCGCGGGTGTCTGGTACGGACTCCGGCAGTCGCAGCCCGGGACCGTCGCGCTCGCCGACGACGCGGCCGAAGCGGAATTCGTCGCGGAGGTCGACCACCTCGCGGAGCTGGACGCGGGTATCGGCGAGGACGACCTCCACGCGGAGCTGGAGGTCGAGGGTCCCGCGATCGCGGCGATGCGGCGGGAGCTGCCCTAGGCCTTCGCGCGGGTCATGAGGCCCCGGTCAGGCGCGGTCGCGCGGGTCACGCGGCGCGGGTCACGCGCGGTCGCCACGGACCAGCACGGATCCGTCCGCGTCCGCGTAGCGCGTAACCCACCCCGCATCGGTCAGGCGCTGCACGAACGCGGCATCCTCCTTGCCGGCGACGACGATCGTCGCACGCCACCCGTCGAGCGTCGCCTGCCAGCCGGTGACACCGCTCGTCACCGCCTCGTATTCGTCCCACACGGAGGCCGGAAAGACCTCGATCCGCGAATCGATGGCGACAGGCAGCGACGGCATCGCGAACTCGAACCATGAGCCCCACGGCTGCGGGTTGAAGAGTCGGTCGTCGGCGCGCGCGAGCGATCGCACCGCGGCAGTGATCCCTGGAGGCGCGTTGCCGACGACGCCTGCCGGCGCGCCGAGCCCCGCATCGAGCGGTCGCCACGCGGGAAGGAGCGCGACCGCGACGAGGACGAGCGCGCCGGCGATCGCGAGGTTCAGGCGACGCGGCCGCTCAGTTCGCTCGACGACGGCGCGGCCGGCGTCCTCGGCGAGGAGTCCGGCGACGCCAACGGCGGCCGCGAGCGGCCACCACGCGACGCCGCGAATGGCGTATGCGCCGATGGCGAAGAACAGCGCGAACCAGAGGAGCGTCGGCCACGATGCTCGCCGCCCGCGACGAGCGAGCAGCACGGCCACGATGAGCACAGATCCGTAGAAGAGCAGCCCTGGAACAGTGCGGAGCGACGTCGACTGCCACTCGGTGATCCGGCTCGTGACGAGCGGGTTCGTCGTCAGGCCGGCGGCGTAGAGCCAAACGGCAGGACCGAACGGAGTCACGCACGCCGCGATGGCGGCCGCGATCGCGACGATGAGGGTCCCGGCGGCCGGCGCGCGGTCTTCGACATCGTGCAGCCAGGCGAGACCGACGACCAACGGCCCGAGGAAGAAGCTCCCGTGGACGTTTGCCCACACGAGCGTGATGGGGACGACGAGCCAGACCCAGCGCGGGTGGTCCCGCCGCCTCACGACAAGGAGTAGCGTCAGCGCGAACAGGACCATCCCGATGAGCTGCGGTCGAAGCCCGAGAGCGACCGCGGACACGACGAAGGCGCCGAGCGTCAGGCCCGCCGCGGTGCGGCGGCTGACTCCTTGCCCCCGGCACGCCGCGAGGATCGCCGCGAAGATGGTCGCGACGAGCGCGGCCCGGAAAACGACGAGACCTGTCCACCCCGCGGCGCGGTAGACGGCGGCGAGGAGGACCTGCGCGCCCCATTGCTGGTCCACCCACGGCGCGCCTGCCGCGGTGAAGGTGAAGGTATCGGCGCTCGGGATCGCACGCGAGTCGACCGCCAGCGCCCCGGCTCGCAGGTGATACGTCAGGTCGACGCTCGAAAGGTTCGCGAGGAGCGCGGCGAAGGCCGGCAGTGCGACGGCGAGAAACATCCAGAGACGGCCGAACGTCATCGCGACGCTCGTCGGCGGGGATCGCGCACGCGGGGATGCTACCCGGGCGGTGCCACCCCGCACCTCACCCCAAGGTACTAGCCGGCGGCGACGCCGGACAGCCGCGCCGCCCTCGCCCCCTCGTCGTAGATCGTCTCGATCGCCTTGACCATGAGCTGGACGCAGAAGCGGTCGTGGACGGTGTCGTGGCCCGCACGGGCAAGCATGTCCGCGTACGGGTGATCGACGAGCAGCCGGATGAGCGCGGCCGCGAGTGCGTCAGGATCGTGCGGTGGAACGAGGAGCCCGGTGACGCCGTCCTCGACGACCTCCGGAATGCCCCCGACGTGCGATGCCACGACCGGTCGCGACAGGGCCATCGCCTCGAGGATCGTCAGTCCCTGTGCCTCGCGGTACGACGGCAGGACGGCGACGTCGAGCGCGGCGGTGACGGCGGGGACGTCGTCGCGGCGGCCGGTGAAGACCACGCGATGCGCGACCCGCAGCTCCTGCGCGAGCCGCTCGAGCGCGTCGCGGCGACTGCCCTCGCCGACGACGAGGAGGTACGCATCCGGGACGGCACGCAGTACGGCCGGCCACGCTTCGAACAGGGTGGGGTGCCCCTTCTCCGGCTCGAGCCTGGCGACGACGCCCACGATCTGCGCGCCAGGTTCCATCCCGTATTCGTCGCGGAGCGTGCAGCACGGCTCCTGGTGGTCGTACCGCTCGAGATCGACGCCGTTGTAGACGAGGCTGACCGGGATCGTCGCCCGTCGCTCGTCGACGATCTTGCGCTCGATCGCCTGCGACACCGCGATGAGCCGATCCATCTCCGGAGTAAGGCGCCGCAGCAGCTCGCGGTCCTCGGCGGAGCGGACGCGCGACGAGTGGACAGTCGACACGACGTACGGCCGGCGGTGGCCCACCTCGCCGAGCGCGATCGCGGCCCGCGTCCCGACGGCCTCCGCGCGGTACATGTGGTTGTGGATCACGTCGGGCCGGACGTCGGCGAGGTGCGCGGCGAGCGCGCCGACGGCGATCGCGTCGTCGGGCTCGTCGATGACGAGGACGGGGATCGCGGCGCGCTGCAGCTTCCGCACGGCGCTCCCCGGCGACAGCGCCACCACGCTCGCGTCGTAGCGGCTCGGGTCGATCCGGGTGAGCAGCGAGAACAGGTGCTCCTGCGCCCCGCCATTCGATCCCGTCGCGAGGACCTCGACGATCCGAACGCGATTGCCGCCGGGGAGCGGTAGCCGATCGACCGGCTCGAGGCACGGGCTGTCGGCGGCGGAGACCGTCATCGTTCCGCCGTTCGTCGAACGAGCAGGCGCTGGATCGGCTCGTCGACGGCGCCCCATTCGTACTTGTACGACTCGTCGCCGCGCAGGAAGTCGAGGCGCTTCCTGCCGCTCGCGATCGCGCGCTCGACGTACTTCGCGACCATCACGACGCCGGGCGAAAGATCACGGGCGTCGGGATCCACGCCGGCGTTGAAGTAGAGGACGTCGTCGTCGTCCTCGAGATGCACGCCCGCGGCGATCCGCTTGCCCCCGACCGTCAGGAACGCGAGGTGGATCGTTCCATCAGGGCCGAGGAGCTCGAAGATCCGTCGGAAGAACGTTCGGCTCGCGGCGCCGCCGGGCGTCGGCGGGAACAGGCCGGCCGCGCCCCAACGACGCTGATGGAGATCGATGAACGCTTCGAGGTCCGCGAGCGGGTCACTCGAATCCGTCAGCATCACCTCACCCGCGGACTCCGCCCGGCGGACCTTTCGCCGGATCTCGTGGCGGTCCTTCTTGCCGAGCGTCGCGAGGTAGTCGTCGAAGGTCCCGACGTCGCCCAGCGTCAGGACCGGGCAGACGTCCTCGCGCTCGACGTTGAGCGTCCAGCCCGCCCCCATCTCGCGATCGCCGAAGGCTGCCGCGAGCTCGTCCGCCACGGGGTCGCCGCAGCGAAGGCGACGCAGGTCCACAACGTCCCACGGATCTGCGCCGTCGGGTGCCGCGGCCGCGAGATGCTCGACGACGGCGCGCGTCACCGCGGCGAGGTCGCGCGGCGCGGCGAGGATCGTCGCGTAGTCGGCGTGGTACGAGGCCCCGAAGAAGATCGCCTTGGCGTGCGGCGCGACCGGCGTCAGCTCCGGCCCCGAGCCGTGACGGATCGTCGTGTGCATGGCCGCGTCGTCGGGCTCGACCTCGTGCCGGTGCATCAGCGGCACGATCCCGATGGGACGGTCGTCAGGCGACGAGGGATCGACGACGACCAGCGTCTGGTCGTGCGCGGAGCCTGAGTACGCGTCCCACCACGCCCGATGGAATGCCCAGCGCGAGAACGGCGTGGCCCAGGGATTGGCGGCGACGAGGCCGTCCCATGTGCCCGGGCCGACCGTCTCGAACGGCCGTTGCTCCGCGCTGAGCTTCCGGGCCGGGCTCGTCGAGCCTGTCCGCTCCTCCGTCTCCGACTCGGGACAGGGAGGCTCCTTGTCGAGCGTCGCGATCACCGGCCGAGGATAGCACCGGGCCCCGGGATTGGTTGCGGAGACAACCGTCTGGCGCGCCATCGCCGATCGTCCGGCCTCGTCAGCCGCCCGCCGTGAACCGCCGGAGGATATCGGGCGAGACGCGCGGCGACGCCGGACCGAACTCGCGGCGGATGAGGAAATACTCCGGCAGCGGGTGATCGTCGGTGATCATCGGGCCGTCGCCGGCGAACCTCGCGACCTCGTCGCCCTGGATCCACACCGCGCTCTTGATCCGCTGAATCCAGCCCTCGGCGGTGCGTTCCGGAGAGTCGAACGCCGACGAGATGTCCTGGAGGACGCCTGGCCGCGCGAGAGCCGATTGCATGTCGGCGTCACGCAGCTCCAGCGGCGCCTCGGACCCGACCATGAAGAAGCCGTAGCCGCCGGGGCCGAAGGCGATGAGGACGTTCGAAAAGGCCGCCCGGAACGTACGGATGTGCGCCTTGAACTCGTCGACCGTCTGGCCGTACGGGATCCACTGCATCATCGCGCCGCCCGGCGTCAGCCGCGCCCGGCCGGCCCTGTAGTACTCCAGCGACGAGATGACGGACACGCCGGAGCTCTCGATCGGTGGCGGCGGGTCCGTGACGATGATGTCGTAGCGCCGGTCGGTCAGCTCCATGTAGTTCCGGCCGTCCGTCACGATCACCCGCCCGTTCGGGTTCGCCCGCACCTGGTCGGCGTCGGGGTAGAAGTGCCGGAACATCCCGGGGACCGACGGCACGAGCTCGACCGCGTCGGTGCGGAGGCCCGCGACCAGCGCGGTCCGGAATGACGATCCCATTCCGAACGCGACCGTCAGCGCGGACGACGACTCCGGGCGAAGCATCAGCGGCAGGATCGGCATGAGCCGCGCATCGACCGTCAGCAACGTCATCGACGTCCCCGCCACGAAGAGGTGCTGCCCGTTGCCGACCCTGGCCGCCTGAACGCTCGCAATCTCGTCCTCCGTCGCCTCGTCGATCGAGCCGTCCGCGGCCGTTATGCGTGCCGCCCCTGGATCGACGACGAGCCCAGGCCGCGCTGCGGCGACGACGAGGGCAACCGCCGTGGCGATGCCGACCGCCGCGGTACCGAACCCGCGCACCGGTCCGCGCAGATACGCCAGCGCGAGGACCACGCCCGTGACCGCGTTCACGAGCGCGAGGCCGACGACGGCGTTCGGGGAGCCGACGGCGGGGATGACGACGAACGGGATGACGAACGTCCCCGTGATCGCCCCGATCGTGTTCGCGGCGAGCAGGCTGCCCGTGCTCGTCGCGACACGCCCGGCGCGGTCGTCGAGGAGGCGCGACGACGCCGGGAACGCGATGCCCATCACGATCGTCGCGGGCAGGACGACGAGCACGACGGCCTGCCGGAGCGCCGCGACCGCATCCAGCGGTGCGATCGGGTCGACCGGCGGCGGGTGACCGATGACGTTGACGAGGCCGAGCATGGCGAGGATCGCGACAAGCACCTGGGCCCCCGCGAGCAGCCCGATCGGATTGCGGAGCCGCTCGCCCACCGCGCTGTAGACGACGGCACCGATCGCGATCCCGGTCAGGAAGACCGCCAGGATCATCGTGAACACGTATGTCGAGTTGCCGGTCCCCGACGCCAGGAGCCGCGTCCAGAGAACCTGGTAGCCGAGCGACGTGAGCCCGGACACGAACGCGACCGCGAGCGCCAGGTTCTGGCGAGACAGGCGTCGGCCGTTTCGGTCGAGCTGCGCAACCGGGGCGGCCGCTGACCGCGGTGCGGTGGTAGGCACCGGCGGATCGTCGAGCGTCGACCGCCGCGCGAGGAGGAGCGCGATCACCCCCGCCGTAGCCGAGCATGCCGCGCCGACCAGCAGAGCGCCGGTCAGGCCGAGCCACTCGATGAGGAGCAGCCCGCTGACGAGCGTCCCGATGATCGCGCCAAACGTGTTCGCCGCGTAAAGGTGCCCGAACGCCTTGCTCAGGTGCTGCGAGCCGCGACTGAGATGCCGTGTCAGCGTCGGCAGCGTCGCTCCCATCATCACCGTCGCCGGCCCGAGCGCGAGAAGCGACAACGCGAACCGGGTCAGCGCCAGGAGCTGGGGGCTCTGCTCGAGCGCGCCGTACGCGCCGCGGTAGACCTCGTGGATGAGCGTGAAGGTGATGGGTGTCGCGACGACAACGACGACCAGCACGATCTCGAGGAGGCCGTACAGCCGAAGTGGCGACCGAACGCGGTCGGCGATCCGACCGCCGACGACGCTGCCGATCGCCATTCCCCCGAAGAAGCCGGTAAGGATCGCGGAGACAGCCTGGGTCGTGTTGCCGAACACGAGGACGAGCTGCCGCGCCCAGACGACCTCGTAGATGAGCCCGGCCGCGCCGGACAGGACGAAGATCAGGTAGACGAGGGCCGGGCGACGCATCACAGGGTGGCAGTTCCCGGGACGGCTCCGCGGGCGGGAGCGGTGAGGTGAATTCGGGGGAGGATAGCACCGGAGTTGGGGTGACTCGCGCCGCGATGGGCAGTGCATCGGGCAGCAACGAATCGACGCGACGTCTTTCCCTCGGCGCGTCGCCATTGGTACTCTCCGGGGCCCAGTACTTCCGTACTGGCCGACGGGGGGACGCAACGTGACGAACAGCGCCGCTGCCCGTGGCCTCGTCCGCTCTTTCGCGGAACGCGAGCGCCGGCTCGCCGACCGCAGGGTGCGAGTCGAAGAGAGGCAGCCCGACCGGCGCCGAGGCGATCGGCGCGTGTCCTCCTCGGCGTAGTGTGGATTGACACGGCCATGACCTCGGCCGCCAAATCGGGCGCCATCGATCGGTCGATCCACGCGACGTGGCTCGCGATGTCCTGCGTGGGGCTCGCCGCGATTCCGTGGATCATCTGGACCAACCGCGCCAGGGACACGATCGTCGGATTCGACGGGTATGCGACGTGGGCGATGAACGCCAACGACCTGTACGGGATCCCGTACATGGATCTAGGGGCCTTCCGGTACACGCCCGCTTACGCTCAAGCCTTCTCCTGGGCTGGACAGCTTCCGTGGGAGATCTTCGCAGCGGCGTGGATCGGGGCGTCGGCGGTGATCCTCGTCCTGTGGGGCCGATGGTGGGCCCTCGCGCTCGTTGGGTTTCCGCCGGTCGCCCTTGAGCTGTACCACGGAAACATCCACCTCTTGATGGCCGCCGCCACGGTCGTCGGTTTCCGCTATCCCGCGGCGTGGGCCTTTCCGATCCTCGCTAAGGTCACGCCGGGGATCGCGCTCCTTTGGTTCGTTGGGCGCCGTGAATGGCAGAATCTGGCGGTTGCGGCTGGGGCGACCGGGCTCATCGTCGCCGTCTCGGCCGTCGCGGCGCCTGATCTCTGGCGCGCGTGGGTAACAGCCATGTCGGCGAGCCTGACGTTTGTCCCTCCGCGCCCGTACCCGATCGACATCCCATTCGCGATCCGCGCACTCGTCGCGGGAGCGCTCTCGCTTTGGGGCGGGCACACGAACAGGCGGTGGACTGTTCCCGTCGCGGCCGCAATCGGCTCACCGATCGTCTGGGTTCACACCCTGTCCATGCTGGTCGGCATCGTGCCCTTGCTCGCGCTTGACGTCCGCTCACGACCTTCCTTTGGCAACGCTCGAGGTGCGGTGCGGCCCGGGGCGCCGAGAACATGGAGCAGGTTCTCATCCCGGGCGGGGTGGCTTTCAGGGACAGGTCGCATCTTCGCCACCTACGCCGGCAGTCGACTCCTCGATGTCGCCACGAGGCAACCCAAACGCGAACGGGTCAGGTGGCGCAGATGGTTCAGCAGCCCGTAGAAGAACGCCGGTTTCCGTCAGAACTTGTCCGACCAGTAGACCCCGCCGAGATTCACGAAGACCCCGAAGGCGATCAGCGCTCGCCACCTCCAGCTCAGCCTCCCGCTTCGTGCGACCGCCATCGCCATGAGCGCGAACAGGAACGGGATCGAGTCGAGGAAGTATCGGTAGCCGTACTGGAGCCACCCGCCGCCGTAGTACAGGAGCGTCGGGATGAGCACTGCTACGGCGGCCGATAGCAGCAGCCACGACCGTGGGGCTCGCCAGTCGGCGAATGCGGCCAGGAGGAGCGCTGGGCTCGTCAGGAAGACGGACAACCCGAGCCCGTCGGGCTTGAAGAACGGCGCGTCGGGGACCCGAATCGGCGTATGGAGGAACAGGTAATCGACGTTCATCGGAACGTGCGCAACGCTGAACAGGCCGGCCCGTCGCTGCGCCTCGAGCCAGTCGGGAAGCGCCGCGAGCGCGTAACCGGACTCCAGCGGGCTGCCGAAGCGGGCGGCGTTGTACCAGAGGAAGAATCCAACCGACGGCAGGAGCGCGAGCCCCAGGAAGAGCCAGGTGCGGATCGACTGCCGGTCCGCGATCGACCGCCAGGCCGACGATGCCGAAGCGACGCGTTCGTCGATCGAAGGGCCGAGCATCACGAGGTAGAACGGCAGGGCGAACGCGAGCGGCGCCCGCGTCAGGAACGCTGCGCCGGCAAAGAGCCCGATCACGACTGCGCGGCGGCGGCCCCACAGCTCGATGAGGCAGCCGAGCGTCAGCAGGGTCGCGATCAGTTGCCCGGTGTGCCAGACGCCACCGCGGATCGTGATCCACCAGACAGGCGTGCTCAAGCCGAGGAAGACCACAAGCCACAACCGGGCGGCGAGCCGGTGAACGCCGATGCGCCCTAGCAGCACCCAGCCGAGCCCGACGGCCGCCGCGGCGAGGGCGGCGTCAATGCCGGATTCGAGGACGTCGGCCGTCCGCGCACCGATGAGCGCGACGAGCGGCATGAAGGCGATTGCGGGGAACGGCGCGAACGGCACGAAGTAGCGGTCACCGACCTGGATGACGTCGAATGGCCCGGGCCGGAAGTCGAGCCACGTCCGGCCGTGCAGGAACGCCTCGGCCAGGTAGAAGAAGTCCGCTCGCCCGGCGTCGAAGTTCGCGTCGCTCCACCAGAACACAAGCGCGGAGGCGGCGACGGCCACAAGCCCCAGCGCGGTCGCGCGACCGACGCGGCGGCTCACGCCGCGAGCGTGACGCTGGCGCTTCGTTCGCGGGGGACGGCTCTCCAGGCGACGGCCAGGACCGCGACCATCGTCACGCCGAATGCGACGGGATACGCGGCCGCGGGGACGATCGGCAGGATGACGGTGGACGTCGCGAGCGGGACGGCAACGGCCCACACGTGACCGCGTGCGATGAGCCAGGCCGTCGGGAGCAGGAGAAGCATCGCGTAGTGATCCCACAGGACGGGCGAGAGGAGCTGGCTGGCGACGACCGCGACGAGGTACGAGGCGTCGGCCGCGACCGCGCGTGACGCGACCGCGACGGCCACGGCCGCGAGCGCAGATACGGTCAGCTGAAGCGCGGCCGCGGGGCCCGCAGGCGCTCCCATCTGGTAGGCGACGGCGCCGGGCGTGAAGTTGTGCGGCGTGGCGATCGGGTCGCTCACATTTCGGAGAAGCGCGGCGTAGTCGAACCAGACGGACGGCCCGCCCGCGAGGACACTCGCAGCGCCGGCGGCCGCCGCGAGTATCGCGACGCCGATGATCGCCGCCTGCCTCCGACCGGTGAGGACCGCCCAGACGACGAGCAATCCGGGCTGGAGCTTGACGATCGCCCCGCCCGCTGAGGCCGTGCCGAGTACGCCCGGGCGATCGAGCCAGCGCCACCCCATGGCGAACAGGAGGAACAGGAGCGGGCCGACCTGGCCTAGCTTGATCGCGTATCCGAACGGCCACGACAACCCGGCGAGCAGCACCGTGAGCCATCGAACCACGACGGGAACCGGCATCAATGCGACGCCCGCCCCAAATGCGGCGAGCATGAGCGCCGTCCAGACGAGCACGGCAACCGGGCCCGGCAGCGCCGCGAGCGGCAGGACCGCGAGCACGAACGGCGGCGGGTAGTAGAAGAGCCCGAAGCCACCTGTCTGCTGGACGGTGGGGTCGTAGAGCGGCTGGCCCTCGAGCACGCGAACGGCGGCACCGTGATAAGCCAGGAAGTCGAAGCCGAGCGTCGCCGACGTCGCTGCCGCGACGACGATCGCGCCGATGAACGTGACGAACACCGCGATCGCGACGATCGGGAGCAGGCGCAACCCGATCGGCGCCGAGGCGGGCTCGGGTCCCTCAGTCCCCGACATCGCCGTCGCGGACCGCTCCCGCCGACGCGCCCGCCGCGACGCGCGCAACGCCCCGATGGACGAGCGGGATCCGGAACAGGTCCCACGCGACGCGCAGCGCGAGCGCGGGGCGCACGCGCATCCGCGAGCCGAGTCGATCGCTCCAGCGGATCGGTACGACGGCGAGTCGATAGCCTCGCCTCCGGGCGAGGTAGATGAGCTCCACGTCGAACACGATGCTCTCGATGCGCTGCCGCGGGAACAGGTCGCGCGCGGCGGCCCGGGTGAAGCCCTTGAAGCCGCACTGAGTGTCCTTCACGGGACCGACGACCCAGACGGAGGCCAGCAGGTGGAATGCCTTGCCGAGGACACGCCGATACGGCGGCTGCGTCGCGCGCATGTCCGATCCGTCGGGCTGGATCCGGCTGCCGAGCGCGACGTCCGCGCGCTCGAGCGCGGCGAGCATGAGGGGGATCTGGTCCGGCGGCGTCGCCATGTCGGCATCGGTGAAGACGATGAAGTCGCCGCTCGCCGCAAGCATCCCCGCACGTACGGCCGCTCCCTTGCCGCCGTGTGGCACGCACATCACCGCGAGGTTGACACCACGGCCGCCTCCGACCCCGGCCTCGCGCCGCCTGCGAACGAGGTCCGCCGTTCGGTCGGTGCTGCCGTCGTCGACGACGAGGACGTCGATACCGGGCGCAAGGTCGGGCGTCGCGTCCAGCCAGCCGAACAGCTCGTCGAGCGCTGCGCCGAGCCGCGCCTCCTCGTTGTAGGCGGGAAGGACGAGCGTCGTCCGGCGCTCGGTCATGGCTTCGTGCCCGCCGGTCGCTGGACTTCGACGACGTTGAACACGGAGCCGCCGGTCCACGTATAGAGCGTGTCCGGCTGGGCGTCGTGGTGCGTCCCGAAGTACGCGTCGAGAAGCCGGCCGAACACGTTGACGAGCGTGATGTCGTCGTCATAGATCGCGTCGTGCCCGGGGGTGAAGGCGGCGAAGAAGTTGGAACTGCGCTCGTCGAGGTCACCGTGCTCGGGGTCGGAGAAGCGGAAGTCCGACGCCGTACCGTGGTCCGACATGACGAGGATGACGGGGGGCGATGACGACGCGCGGCGGATGTCGTCGACGAGTCCGACCGCCTTGCGGTTGAGGTACTCGATCTGGCCACTGTACGCCGCACCGAACTGCGCTCGGGTCAAGCCGCGGGCAGGGCCGCTCTCCTCGTAGAACGTCGTCAGATCGCGCGCGGCCACGGGACCACCCGACGCATCGTAGACGACCGGTGCATGCGGGCTCGGCACGTGGATGAAGAAGAAGCGCGGTCGCGTGTGCGGCTCCGATGCCACCCGGGCCGCTTCCGAGAACGCGGCGTCGATCCGCGCTCGCTGCGACGCCGCGAACACATCTGGCGCGACGAACGAGATGAGATTGCCCAGGAGCGTCTGCCGAAACGTCAGGATCTCCACCTCGTTCAGCTGCCCGGTATCGATGAATCGATCGGCACTCCGGAGTGCGACCTCCTCGAATCCCGCCGACAACGCGACGATCTCGTACCCGCGACTGCGGAGCTCCCGAAAGACCTCGTTGTCGTTGATGAGGTGCCGAGCTCCCCGGATCTGCCGGAGGTCGTCCCCCGGCAGGGCGGCGAGCGCGGGCTCGTCCGTCAGGTGGCGCATGTTGAGCGCCGACGCGAGCGACATGATCGTCAACAGGTAGTTCGATCGGGTCCGTGCCGCAACGTCGAAGCCCCGTGTCTCGAGCGCCGTGACGAAGGGCTCGTCGTCGTGCCCGAACAACGCGGCCTGCTTGTCCGGGCGGAGATAGCCGTCGAGCAGGAGGACGTAGATATCCGGGCGCTCGGCGGCTCCGACGCTGCGGGGCGCGACGGACGCCGCGGCGGGACGAAGGAAGCCTGGGCCTTCTGCGCGGACGTCGTCGGCGAGGGCCGCCAGCGTTCCGTCCTGCCCGGCCCGGATCGTGACCGCGAGCAGGACGATGACGCCGGCCATGTTCCCGAT
>DATFPL010000040.1:0-4899 GCA_035264845.1 Candidatus Limnocylindrales bacterium
AACGAAGATCCCCTCTCAGGCCGGATGTTCAGGCGACGGCTCCCTCATGAGCGAGGGTACTCGCGTCCGCAGCCGTCAGGAGGGCGTCTTCGACGTCCGGCTTTGGGCTGACCGATGTCCCTCGCGTCGTCGCTGACGACGACGACATCGTGAAGACGGTTGAGCCGCAGGAATGTGACCGGCAAGCGCGTTTCCAGAGGGCCGAGGCGCGTTCAGGGCCGCCTGGTGTGGTGCGGAGCAGATCGGGGCCGCCGCGCTCCTCGAGTCAGGGCGTGACGATGACCTTGCCCGTCGCGCGCCCCTCGTCGACCCACCGCAGGGCGTCGACCACCTGATCAAGCGGGTAGCGTCGGTCGATGCGCGGCACGAGCTTCCCGGACGCGACGAGTTCCTCGACGGTTGCGACGTCGGCCGCGTTGAATGGCTTCCACCACAGCAGCAGCCCCATCCGCTTGCCGGTCGCGACGGATGCAAACGGTGCCACGAGGAGCGAATCGGCGATCGTCGACGATGGCCCGCCGAGCGAGACGTACACGCCTCCCGGTCGCAGCGCACGACGCGCCGTCACGACGGAGTGGCGCGCCTCGACGTCGAGGATCCAGTCGTACCGCTCCCCTCCCCTCGCGTAGTCGACCATCGTGTAGTCGATGACGTGGTCGGCGCCGAGCGACCGCACGAAGTCCATCTTCCCGGTGCTCGAGCTGCCGGTCACCTCCGCGCCCCGCGCCTTGGCAACCTGAACCGCGAACGGACCGACGTTCCCCGACGCACCCGACACGAGGACGGTGTCGCCGCGGCCGACTGTCCGCCCGTTCCGAAGGCGAAGCCCCTGGACGGCGAGAACCGCCGAGTGCGGAAGCGTGCTCGCCTCCTCGAAGCCGAGGTTCGCGGGGATCAACCGGAGGGCGCGTTCCGGGACGCAGACGTATTCGGCGAAGGTTCCCTGACCAAACGCGAACGTGTCCGCGTACACGCGGTCACCGGGCCTGAGCCTCGTCACCTCCGGACCAACCGTCTCGACGGTGCCCGCGACGTCGATCCCGACGCCGTGGACACGGGGCGCGCGAATGCCGAGGAAGGCCCGGGTGAACTGCCAGCGCGGATAGAGGCCGTCGATGTCGGCCCGGTTCACGGACGCGGCGTGGACGCGGACGAGCACCTGATCCGCCGAAGGCGTGGGCCGCTCCACGTCGCGGACCTCGACAATGGTCGGCGGCCCGTAGCGGTCGCGCCACGCGGCCTTCACTGACGAAGCTCGTGGTTGGATCGTGCGGCCGACGCGGTCATGAGTCCCTCCCTCGTGGCGTGACGCGGTCCCATTGGACTCCGCCGCCCGCGTCCCGGCAATACCGCCAGCCACCCCGGGGTCGCTCCGGGTAGCCCCACGTTGAAGACGCCGGGTCACAGGCTGGCCGCGGCCGTCGTGCCAGCCGACAGTGATCACGGCACGAGCGACGACCGAACGCGTGCCGACACCGCGCTCTGTCCGAGCGCCCAGCAGCGTCGCGACACAGCGTGAGATCGTGGCGCAGGAGGAGTGAACGACCAATGCGGGTCAACCGCCGATTCCTCTATGGCGGCCTGTTCCTGGTCGCGATCGGGGCCGTGCTCGTCGCTGCCGACCTCGGGACCGACTCCGGCACGCTCGTGGACGCGCTCTCGCTGTGGCCGCTTGCACTCATCGCCGTCGGCTTTGGCCTCGTCCTGCGGCACACCCGGTTCGGGCTCGGGAGCGGGATGCTCGCGGCGGCCGTGCCGGGGCTCGTGCTCGGCGGCGCTCTCCTCGTCCCGGCGCGGTTCGCGCACGACTGTGGCGCGCAGGGTCAGCCTGAGACGATTGCCATGCGGCAGGGCACGTTCGACGGGCCGGCGAGCGTTTCGGTCACGGCCGCGTGCGGTGGGTTCACGATCGACACCGCGCCCGGCAACGCCTGGCGCCTCGACGGGCCGAACGGCGATCGCGCGATTCCCGCACTGACCACCACGTCCCGTTCCCTGTCGGTCGGCACCGGCCGGGGCGATGACTGGTGGCGCGGCGTCGAGCGCGGGGGCCAGGCGTGGAACCTGACGCTCCCGACCAGCCGGATCGACGAGCTGAGTGTCGCCGCGAGCATCGGCCATGCGCACGTGTCGCTGGCCGGCGCGCAGATCGGAAAGCTCGCCCTGGCCGCGAACGCGTCGCAGGTCACGGTCGATGCGTCGTCGTCGACGATCACGGAGCTGTCGGCGTCCGTGCGTGTCGGCTCGATCTCGATCGATTTGCCCGACAGCGACCTGGTCGGCACTGTCCGGCTGGGTGCCGGGAACATCGAGCTGTGCTTGCCGCCAACGCTCGGCGCTCGCGTCACGAGCAGCGGATCGCTCCACGAGCTCGCCGTTGCGGGCGAGGACGCCGGGACGACCTGGGAGAGCGACAACTACCGATCGGCCGCGCACCGCGCGGACATCCATATCACCGCCAGCCTCGGCAATGCCGAGATCAATCCCATCGGAGGGTGCAAATGAACCGCCGTCTCTATCGCTGCCGCGACAACCGGCTCGTCGCCGGAGTCGCCGCGGGCGTCGCCGAGTACTTCGACGTCGACCCGAGCCTCGTCCGCCTCTTCTGGTTCCTGTCGATCTTCGTCGGCGGGATCGGGATCCTCCTCTACATCGCGATGGCGATCATCGTCCCGCTCGAGCCCCTGTCAGCGGATCACGCGGCGGCAGCTGCGTCGCCGGAGGGGCACCGCCACACCAGCCGGGGCAGCGGCCGGATCACGACCGTCGTCGGCGCACTGCTCATCCTGTTCGGTGCCATGGCGCTCGTGAACCGCTTCCTGCCCGAGCTCGACCTCGCGCACTTCATCGTTCCCGCATTCGCGATCGGGCTGGGGGCACTGCTCGTCGCGACCTCGATCCGTCGTGAGCCGACGCCGTTGTGATCGGTGAGGCAGTCCTGGTGACAGGGCTGTTGCTGGTCGTGACCGGACTGGCATCGGCGTGGATCCCCGGCAGAGTGGCGCTCGCTCAGCCGGGGATCCGCCGTTCCGTGGCGGCGTTCCTCGTGTCGCCGATCCACCCGGCGACATGGAATGCCGGCGCCTCGATCTTCCTCGGGCTGTTCATCGGCGTGATCGGATCCGGCATTGTCCTCGCGATCGCCTCGGCGGGATTCACGACGCTGCTCGCCGGCGTCGGGCTCGTCTTCCTCGCGATTGCGATCGAGGGGTCGCGCTTCGTCGCCCGGATCGAGCGGTCGAGGACATTCATCGGCCAGCCGACGCGCCCTATCCCGCACGCGTATCGGCCGCTACGTGGGTCCGTCGTCGACATCCTGCGGGCGGAGTTCACGGACGAGAGTCGCTGGCGCGACGTCCTGTACGTCGCGGTCAACCTGCCGCTGTCCGTCCTCGAGTTCGCGGTTGTGGCCGCGATCTGGGTAATGAGCCTGTCGCTGCTGACGTCGCCGCTGTGGTACGACGCGGTGCCACGCGCCACGCTGCCCGGCGTCTTCGGCCTGCTCGCCGGACATGAGCCGGCTGTCATCCTGTTTCGGGCGCTCGCCGGTCTTGCGCTGCTGCCCGTCGCCGCGTCGGTGTCGCAGCTCGTGATCGTGCTCCACCGCGCCGTCGTCACCGGGCTGCTGTGCACATCCGAGAGCCGCGAGCTGCGCCGCGAGGTCGACACGCTCAGGAAGAGCCGCTCCGCCGTCCTCGACGTCGAGGCGAGCGAGCTTCACCGGATCGAGCGAGACCTGCACGACGGAGCCCAGCAACGACTGGTCGCGCTGACGATCGACCTGGGCCTTGCGAGCGAGCGGCTCGACACCGATCCGGCAGCCGCAAAGCAGCTGATTCTCGACGGGCAGGCACAGGCCCGCGAGGCCCTCGCGGAGATCCGCTCGCTCGTGCGCGGCATCGCGCCGTCGATCCTCCTTGACCGCGGTCTCGTTCCCGCGCTCGAGTCGATCGCGGGACGCGGCCCGGTGCCGACGGTGGTCGTGAGCGAGCTGCAAGCGGGCGGCCGGCTGCCGCTGGTCGTCGAGCGGACCGCGTACTTCGTCGTCGCGGAGGCGCTCGTCAACGTGGCCAAGCACAGCGAGGCGGCGCACTGCGAGGTCCGCTGCCGCCTCGACGGTGAGGCGCTCGTCGTCGAGGTGTGGGATGACGGTCGCGGCGGCGCCCGGGTCGAGCCGGGCGGCGGGCTCGAGGGGCTCAGCGGACGCGTGCACGGCGTCGACGGGACGTTCTCGATCTCGAGCCCGGTGGGCGGCCCGACCCTCGTGCGGGCCGAGATCCCGGTCGTCGGCGCGAGCTCAGCGACGGCGGATCGCTAGGACCCGAGGTAGGTCAGGACGGCCAGCACTCTGCGGTGGTCGTTCTCGGAATCGGGCAGCTCGAGCTTGCCGAAGATGTTGCTGATGTGCTTCTCGGTCGCGCCCTCGCTGATCCCGAGCAGCGTCGCGATGCCGACGTTCGTTCGGCCTTCCGCCATCGCGCCGAGCACGTCACGCTCACGGGGCGTCAGCGCCGACAGCGGATCGTCGCGACGGCTGCGGACCATGAGCTGGGCGACGACCTCGGGGTCGAGGGCGGTCCCGCCACGGGCGACGCGACGGAGCGCGTCCATGAACTCCGGGATGTCCCCGACGCGATCCTTGAGCAGGTACCCGACGCCGCCGGCGCCGTCGGCGAGGAGCTCCGTCGCGTACTGGCGTTCGACGTACTGGCTCAACACGAGGATCGGCGTGCCGGGCACGCGCCGGCGGGCCTCGATCGCGGCACGGAGTCCTTCGTCGCGCTGGCTGGGTGGCATTCGCACGTCGACGACCGAGACGTCCGGCCGATGCACTTCGACGGCCTCGACGAACGCGCCGCCGTCGCCGACCTTCGCGACGACGCTGCCGCCGGATTCCTC
>DATFPL010000041.1:0-19343 GCA_035264845.1 Candidatus Limnocylindrales bacterium
GGCGGCAGCGCAGCATGTGCGTCCGCGATCACGGCGAGCCCCGCCTCGAGCGACGACGACGACGTCAGGTCGATCCGGTCGGCGCTCAGGCCGCCTTCCGCGAGGTGAAGATGGGCGTCCGACAGCCCAGGGATCGCAGCCTCGTCCGGAGCGAGACGCATACGGCGAGTTCGCGGCCCGACGGCGCCCTCGACGGCGGCGCGCGACCCGGTTGCTACGACGCGTCCGGTCCTGATCGCGATTGCCTCGACCCAGCCGAATCCCTCTTCGTCCGCCAACGTCGCGATCCGGCCCTCGACGATGAGATCCGCCGCCGTCACGTGGGCAACGCTCCGGCAAGAAGCGCGGTGAGCGCGGGCCGGTCCAGCCCGGCCCCGATTCCGAGCGCGAGCGCGACGCGCGCCTTGGGTGCCGACAGCTCGCCGGCGCTGAGTGCGCCCGCGCGGACCCACGTGACGCCGCCGCCCGGGAACGCGTACGCGGGCACGGCGCCGCCGAGTCCGCACCTCGACGCGAGCACGACCGGAATGCCGGCGTCGATCGCGGCGCGACACGCGTCGAGGAGCGGGACGCTCGTGTTCCCCGAGCCCGTCCCCGCGACGACGATGCCGTCGGCGCCCGACGCAACGGCTGCGTCGACGAGGGAGCCATCCATCGCGACGTGCGCGGTGATGAGATGGACTCGATCGGCAGCGCGCGTCGTCGCGACGGACCGTCGCCGATCGCGGCCGCGGATTCTCACGTCGTCTCCGTCGACCGTCCCCAGGTCAAGGGTGGCGAACGCGTCGAGGCCGGTGCTGCGCAGCTTCGTTGCGCGGTCCGCCGCCCCGATCTCGCCGTTCATCACGACGACCGTGCCCGCGCCGCGCGCCGACGCCGACGCGGCCACTCGCACCGCGTCGGACAGGTTCCGCGGCCCGTCGTAGCCCTCGTCGCTCGCAGCGCGCATCGCGCCGGTCACGACCACCGGTTTCGGGTCGTCGACCACGAGGTCCCAGAAGAACGACGTCTCCTCGATCGTGTCGGTCCCCTGGACGACGACGCAGCCGTCGACGTCCGGCCGCGCGAGCACCTCGCGAATCGCGTCCGCGATCGCAAACAGGTCCGGGAACGTGAAGTGGCTCGCCGGCGTACGGCCGCGATCGACGATGTCGATGGCGGCGATCGACTCGAGGCCCGGAGTCCGGGCGACGATTGCCGCGCCGTCGAGCGTCGGGATGTTGCCGCCAGCCGACGCACTCGCCTCCGAGCTGATCGTCCCGCCCGTGAAGACGATCGCGACGCGCCTCACCGGCTCATTGCCGCACGGGGGCCGGGGAGCCGCTGCCCGCTCCGGCGACGACCGGCTCCCCTCCCCCTTGGTGCGCCATCTTGTGATAGGTGATCGCGCCGCGGTGCGTCGCGAGCCGCCACAGGGCCGCCGGCACCGCGGCAAGCCATACGCACCCGAAGGCCGCAAGACGGACCGCCCGGAACGCGCGCTCCTCGACGCGCAGCGGCTGCCCGTCGGCGCCGCGCTCCCAGCGAAGCGCGTCGAACCCGAGTGCCGTGGCCGTCCCCGCGTAGAGCCCGAGGAGTCGCACGGCGAGGTTCCACCGCGCGCCCACGACTCCTCCGACCAACGTCCCGGCGATGACCGGCGGCGCGGCGAGCTGCGCGACATACAACGCGAAGTCCGCCTTCGCCGCGGTCGACAGCCGGTCGCTCCGGAGGACGGCAGGCCCGTGCTCCAGTGCCCGCCGTACCGCGCCCTCTGCCCACCGGACTCGCTGCCGCCAGAGGTCGGGCCACGAGCGGACGGGCTCCTCCCACACCTCCGCGTCGATGGCCCATGCCACGGTCACCCCAGTGGACGCCGCGACGCGACTCGACAGGTCGATGTCCTCCGTGAGCGCCTCCGCGCGCCAGCCACCGACGGAGATGAGGAGGTCGCGCCGGATGACGATCCCGTTGCCGCGGAACTCCGAGCAGCCACCCAGGGCCCAGCGACCGCGCTGGAGCTCTCCGTCAGCTGTCTGCTCGTCGGCCTGTGCACCGGCAAGGTGCGACGACGCCGAGTCGAGGACTCGCCGCCGCGCCGTCAACGCCGGCGCTCCAGCCCCGACGTACCGGGCAAGGGTCGAGAGGAACCCGGCGCCGATGCGGGCGTCCGCGTCGAGGACGACGACGACGTCGCCGCGGTAGCTCTCTGGCGGCGCCGCGGTGAGTGCGGCCCCCTTGCCGTCGGGCAGGTCGTCGCCACTACGCCTGACGAGCCGCGTGACATCGCCGAGTCCCGCCGCGCTCGCGGCGCGGAGCGCTGCCTGCGGCGTCCCGTCCGTCGAACGGTCGTCGATGACGATCAGCTCGAACTGCGGCCGCCCGTCGTCGGTTCGGTGGTCCTGGGCGCCGATGTCGGCGATGAGTCGAGGCAGCGCCACGGCCTCGTCACGGGCCGCGACGACGACCGTGAACGTGGGCGGCGAAGCGGCGTCGTCGACGGGCTCCGGTGCGGGCTGGAGAGGCGGGTGACGACTGGCGGCCGCGATCCGGACCGCGGATGCGGTCGCCGCCTGGGCGGCCGCGATCGCGACGGTCCCGAGCAGTACGCCACGCGATGCGCGCCACCCCAGCGCGACGCCGCCGACCAGCGTCGCCGCAGCGATCGTGCGCCACACGAGGGGCGTGTCGTCGCGGTCGCCCGTCACTCGGGCGGGTCGTCCTTGCGACGCCGCGGAACGCCCGGCGGATGGTACGCCCGCGCGGGCTCCGCGCCGGGGAGTTCGACCGTCTCCGTGTCGGTCGACGCAGGATCCGGCGCACGGCGGACGTCGGAGCGCGGCGGACCGGGATGCGTTCGTTCGTATGCGCGGGCGGGCTCCGAGTGTGTGACCGCGACGGGATCGATGACCATCCCGCTGACCATCGAGTCCGCGGTCGTCGCCGCCTCGCCCGGCGCGAGGTGCCCGCGGCGGATGACCGACAGGATCCCCGACACGGCGATCAGCACCGCGACGATGAGGATCACGCTCGTCGTCCCGATCCAGTCGGAGATCGGTCCGACGACGATGATCGGCAGGAAGCTGGCCACCGAGACCAGCATGTTCAGGACACCGAACACGCGGCCCCGGACGTCCTCCGGCAGGTCTTCCTGGAGCTGCGTCTGCGACGGGATCGCGACGGCCGCGTACGCGATGCCGGCGGTGAACGCGATGACGACGACCACCGCGAGCAGCGACGTGAGCGACGAAAGGTCGAGCAGCGACGACGACCGGTCGGCCTGCTGGAGGAACCGGCTGATCGGCCCGGCGATCGATAGCAGCGCAAGCATGATCCCGAGCGCGATCAACCCACCCTCGATCACCCGGCGCCGTGGCAGGTACTTGCCGTACGAGTTGAGCAGGAGGATCCCCATCACGATCCCGGCGCCGAGCGGCAGGACGACGACGACGAAGTCCTTCGTCGCCAGACCGAGCGTGAACTGCGCGAACGAAGGCCCGAGGACGCCGAGCACGCCGACGAGCGACGCCGCGATGCCGAGGTAGACGAGCGACCACGTGATGTTCCGGTGGCTCCGGATGTACGACAGACCCTCCCGGAGCTGGGCGAGGGTGGACTCGACGGCGCGCTCGGCGTCGACGACGGCCTGGCGTGGGTTGACCGCACTGCCATCGCCGTCCGTCGCCGTGGGTGCGGATGGCAACGTCCAGCAGAAGCCCGCGGCGATGAGGTACAGGACGGCGACGAGGAGGATGAGCTTGTCGGCGCCGAACAGCGTCACGACGAGCGGGCCGACCAGCGCGAACCCGAGGGCGAACGCCCCGTTCAGGGTCAACGTGAAGATGCCGTTCGCGGCGAGGAGCTGGTGACGCGGGACGAGGAACGGGATCATCGCCGCTTCGGCCGGCGCAAAGAACACCGTCACCGTCGACACAAAGACGTTGAGCAGCAGGATCGCCAGCAGGTGATCGCCGACAAGGAAGATCAGGACGAATGCCGCTGCCCGGATCAGGTTCGTGACGACCAGGATCAGCCGCCGGTCGATCCGGTCGACGTAGACGCCGGCGACGGCGGAGAACAGGACGGCCGGGACGAGGAAGGTGAGGATCAGCGCGCTGACGGACGAGGTCGATCGTGTCGCCCCGAAGACGATGACCGTGAGGCCGTAGAGCACCATGTTGCCGCCGATCTGGGTCGCGGCCTGGGCGAGCCAGAGGAGCAGGAACGGGCGGTTCGCAAAGACCGCTCCCGGGCCGGTGCCGCCCGGCGTGTCCGCGGGAACGGCGGTCACGACTCGTCACCGGGGCGCGGCGAGGGGCCGGGCCTGGCGAGCGCCGCGGTTACCGCCGGGTCGCCGCGCCGGACGAACGCCGCGATCCGCGCCTCGAGCGCGCGGCGATCGAGCATCACGTGCCGCTCGCACGTCGCGCACCGCAGGCCGATGTCGGCACCCAGCCGGTCGACGAGCCAGTCCGTGCCGCCGCACGGATGCCGCCGCTTCAGCCGGACCACGTCGCCGAGGAGGAGCTCGAGCACCGGTCGGTCGGTCATCTTCGAGCCGAGCGTATCAAAGCCTCGGGCGGCCGTAGACGGGTACGAGCGTCCGCCGGGTCGCCGGCAGATCGAGTCGGTCGACGGGCGTGACCGTCAGGAGGGCGCGCGGATACGTCGCCGACAGCTGGGCGATCAGGCCGCCGTTCCGCGTCAGCGAGCCCGTCAGCGCCTCCGGGCTGCCGAGAGCGAGGATCTCGAACGGGTCGGCCAGCGGGGTGTTCTCCACCGACAGCCCGCCGGCTGGACCCGCGACGACCGTTCCCGGGACGACACGGACGTCCTCGATGGCGATCGCCTCCGCGCCCGCGTTGTGGAGCTCGTTGACGATGTCCTGGACGCCCTGGCCGGCGATCGCGCCGCTGACGGTGACGGTGACCCCGGAGCCCGCCACCGCCTCGAGACCCGTCCACGCACGGATGCGCGCGAGATCGCGCCGGATGTCGTCGACCGATCCCTCGCCGCTCGATTGAGTCCTCGACAGGTTGGCGAGCTGCTGATCGAGCTGGGCTACCTCACCGCGGAGCTGCTCGTTGTGGGCGTTGAGGTTGCCGACGAGGACCGTGAGGTCCTGGGCGGACAGCCCGCTGAGGGCGGCCGACGGGCTCTGCGTTCGGAGCTGCACGACGACGAGAATCCCGAGCAGGACCGCGACCGCGGAGACGGTCATCTGGTTACGCCAGTGGTGCACGGCGACCGATCACGGTGGCGAGCTCGGCGACGGCGACGAGGACGGGACGGTTCGAGCGAAGCGGAGCGTGACGGTTCCGGCGAACGCCGGGACATCGATGCTCTGTGGCGCGTAGAACGAGACGCCGATGCCGTGTGCCTCGGCCCGCGCGCGGAGGAACTCCGCGAACCCCCGCGAGGCCGATACGCGGTCGTAAAGATCCTTCGGCCCGATCGCCGAGATCTGGTACGGCCCCGCGACGAACGCCGAGTTGATCAGGACCGACCCGCCGATGTCGACGATCGCGCTGGACGTCGTCAGTCGCTCGCCGTTGACCGACATCGCCTCCGCGCCGGCGAGCCACAGCTCTTCGACGACGGTGCGGATGTCCTGGGCGGTGACGAGGTAGTCGCCCGCGTTTCCGCCCGCCGGGATCCGCTGCGTCGAGTCGTCGAGCTGGAACACGACGCCGGTGCCCGACAGGGGAACGAGACCGGCGGCAATCCGCGCCTGCTGGAGCTGGTCGTTGAGCTTTCGGACGAGCGCCGCCGAACCCTGGCCCCGGAGCTCCGCGGCCTGGATCTTCGACCGCAGGTCGAGAATCCGCGACTTCAGGCCGTCCTGCTGCCCCTGGAGCCCGGTGACGGTCTCGATGAGCGGTGACCGCTCCTGCGTGGTGTAGCGGACCCGCGGCCCCTCCGACGACAGCTGTGCCGCGATGAGGAACCCGAGCGCGAGGAGCGCGAGCCCGAGGGTGACCTGCCAGCTCGGGATCGCGCGGAGGCGCGCACCGACAGCGGTCACGACGACGCCGGGGGCGGCGGCTCCTGTGCGGGCGGCGGCTCGACGGGCCGCGGATCCGCGGGCGTCGCGTCCACCGGCGTCCACGTGACGCCGTGACCGCGGCGCCGGTTTGCGAGCACGTAGCCTGCGACGCCCGCCACGACCACGACGCCGAGCCCGACGAAGATCGCGCCGATCGGCGCGCCGCCGGACGGGGCTGCCGGGTCCGACGTCGCGGCGCCAGGCGGCTGCGGCGCTGTCGTCGCGCCCGGGCGCTGCGGCGGGAGCGTCGGCGCGGCGGACCCCTCGGCGGTCAGCCAGCCGGCAGGCAGCGGGCCGGGCGGCGCAGGCTGCGGTCCACGGACGAGGGGGTCGCGCGCGTGCAGCTCGTCGCGCCACGCCGCGTCGAAGCCGGCCACGTCGACGCCGATCGACTTGCGGAACGCCTCGTCGTCAGTCAGGCCGTCGGCGTACGACCGGATCAGTGCGATGAGTGCGTCCCGGCCGTGCGCCCGGACGAAGAAGTCGACGGACGAGGCGCCCTCCGCATACGCGAGCGAGAAGCGATCGCGGGTCGTTGGGAACTGACCGCTCAGGCTCCCGAGCGGCATCAGCGTCCCGTCCGCGGCGGCGTCCTCCACCGCCTGGCGATCGTCGGACGCGTAACCCTGCGACAGGTAGACCGCGAGCCCCTCGTTGAGCCAGCGCGGTGGGAAGTGATACGGGTTGTCGACGGCGGTGTTGAAGACGAGGTGGGTCAGCTCGTGCGGGATGACGATCCCGACCCAGTCGGCATCGATCTCGGCCGGCGTGATAAGCGCGAACAGCGTCCGGAGCTCCGCGTTCGCCTGGCCACCGACGTTCTCCCGGGTCGACGGCCCGAGGGCGTCATAGAACGCCGCCTTGTCGGCGTAGACGAAGAAGTCGATGGGGTCCTTCTCCGTGACCCCGAGCAGGGTCGACGTCTCCTTCACGGCACGCTCGCCGATCGCGAGCGCGCGGTCGCCGAACGCGTTGGACCCCTCGTACCAGTGGACGCGGACGAGGGCACCCGACTTCGTTTTCCAGGTGAACCGGGTGTCCTGGTACAGCACGCGTACCGGCGGCCCGATCGCGGTCGATCCGTCCGCTGCGGTCACCCGCCACCGCGCGACGATCGTCGTGTTGGGGAGCAGGTGCCCCTCCGACAGCGACAGCTTGTGGCGAAGGGTGACCTCGCCGATCCCCGTTGGCTCGTCGACCTCCGTCGCGACGGGGCCCGCGCCGCCGGGGAAGTCGAGCAGGATCTCGACGCGCTTCGGCGCCGTGGGCAGCGTGGCCTGCTGGGTGAACGTGATGGACTCCCCGTAGCTGGACGTCGCATCGGGCACGCCGAAGGTCGGGTCCGCGGCGGCTGCAACGCCGGCCGCCCAGACGAGGGCGACGAGCGCCGCAGCGCACGCAATCGCGACGCGCGGCGCGACGCGGCGCGCGACGGCCGTCATTTGTCCGCCCACGCGAGACTCGCGAGGCGGAGGATGCCGAGCCCGTTCTGGCCCGCGCCCAGCAGACCCGTCCGCGACAGAGCCCAGCCCGGTCCGTTCGACAGTGGCACGGCCGGCACGTCGCGCTGCACGATGGTCTGCGCGCTGTCGTAGGCGGCCGTCGCCGCGGCCTCGTCCTTCGCGGAGCCCGCGGCAGCGATCGCGGCGTCGAACTCCGGCGACGACCAGCGGCCGTAGTTGTTCGCCTGTCCGGACCCCAGGAGGACGCCGAGAAAGTCGTTCGCCCCCGGGTAGTCGGCGACCCACGAAAGGACCCACATCGGCGGCGAGTCCTCGCTGAGACGGCGGAAGAACGCGTCGAAGTCGAGCGACTCGATCTTCAGCGTGATCCCGAGCTCGCGCTCGATGTCGGCCGGGATCGAGCGCGCGTATGCCGAGCCGGGGTCGACGAAGGTCACGTCGGGAAAGCCCTTCCCACCGGGGTAGCCCGCGGCCGCGAGGAGAGCGCGGGCGGCGGCGGGATCGTGGCGCGGCAGGAAGTCCGTTGCGCTCCCGCCCGGAATGCCGGGCGGCACCATGCCCGTGGCCGCGACGGCGTTGGCGGAGCCGAGGGTCACGATCCGCCGCCAGTCGACCGCCTGCCCGAACGCCTGTCGGACGCGGACGTCGTCGAACGGCGGGCGCGAGGTGTCGAAGCCGACGTAGTCGAGCGACAGCGACGGTACCTCGCGGAGCTGCGGCCCGAGTGCCGCGTCGTAGCGGATCCACGAGGCGTCGAAGTCGGGGATCGCGGCGTAATCGATGTCGTCGGCCTCGAACGCGTCGACGGCGCTCCTGCCGCCGATGTCCCCGATGAGGTGAACCGTCCGGATGGGCGGGCTGCCGGCCCAGTAGCGGTCGTTGCCGCGCAGCGTCATCTCCGTCGGCGTGATCGCCGCGAGGACGTATGCACCGCTGCCGACGAACCCTGCCGGGTTCGGGGCGCCCCTCAGGCGCTCGACGTTCGGGGGCACGACGCCGAATGACGGGCCTGCCACGATCGAAGGGAAGTCGGCGGCAGGCCGGACGAGCCGCACGACGACGTCGTTGCCGGACGCCTCGAGCCCAACGTCATCGCTCGGCCCGGCGCCGTGCAGGTAGTCCGCGGCGCCCTCCACGTCGAGCATGAGGGACGCGAGCGGCGACGGCGACTTGCGGTCGATGAGACGGAGCCAGCTGCGAACGACGTCGGCCGCCCGGAGCGGGCTGCCGTCCGAGAACTGGAGGCCGTCGCGGAGGTGGAAGACGATACGCCGCCCGCCGTCAGCGAGGTCCCACGACGCGGCGAGCGCGGGCCGGACGTTCAAGCCCGGGTCCATCGCGGTGAGACTCTCGAACAGCTGGGCGGAGACCGCGGCGCTGCCAACGTCGCCCTGGGCGGCGGGGTCGATCGTCGTCGGCTCGCCGCCAACGATCCGGACCTCGTCCTTGCCGGCAGCCGATACCACACCGGGCGCGGCCAGTCCGGCGGGCGCCACGACGGGCGGCACGAAGAGACCCGCGGACGCGACGGCTGTTGCGACGAGAAGCCAGGCGGCCCGCGAGCCGCGGCGCGAGAACGTCAGGACGCGTACCACCAATCGACCGTCGGTGAGGTCCTTCCGGGGTCACCGAACAGGTGGTACGGGCGTTCGATCGGGACCGGGATCCGGGGACGGGTCGTCCACGCGTAGCCGTCGCCGGCAAACCCGAAGAGGAGCGCGATCACGCAGACCCAGCGGCGCATAGGCCCGGAGTATACGGGCGGTCGCCGGACACGAACGGAGGCCTCGCTGTACCGCACCGCCGGGGGAACGATGTTGTGCCGCGAGGCCTCTGCCGACCACAACGAGCGTTTTCCCATTGCGTTAGGGCAACCCGTCGGAACCTGCGGAAAGAAGGTCCGACCGGCGCCCGAACCGGTCGCGGAGGCGGTAACCGTTGCGCTTTGCGACACGCGCGAGCGCTGGATCGGGCGCCGACCGGAGGCGGTCGATCGGCAGCCCACCGAGCGCCACCGCGCTGCGCGACAGCTCCCCTTCCCCGCCGTCCCGGAGCGCCAGGCTCCACCAGACGTCGAGGTGGCGCCCCACCCGGAACGCCTCGTCGAGCGGGCCGCGCGCGACGTAGTCCGCGCGGCGGAACGCGAGACACCCACCGTCGATTGCGTCCACGTCGCCCGCCGACGCCTCGTCGAGGCGGGTGACGTCCTCGCCGGTGAGCCCCCACGCGCCCGCGACGGCGACTGACCGGTCGTCGAGCGCCCCGACAAGCGGCGAAACGACGTCGCCACTGACTGCGACCCCGGGCTCGAGGATCATCACGATGGGTCCCTGCGCCCGCCGAATGGCCGCGTTCAGGGCGGCGGCGTAGCCGAGCGCCTCGCGTGTCCAGACGACCTCGGTCGCGACACCCGGCCCGCCGGGATCGAGGGCGTCAAGCGCCGCGAGCGCCGGCGCCTGCCTGGCGTCCGCTGCGTCCGCCGCGATGACGATCTGGACCCCATCGGGAGCGTGGTCACGAAGCCCCGACAGCGTCGCCTCGAGCCATTCGATTTCGTCGGGCGCGACGATCACGACGGTCGCGGTTCCGACGGGCGCCGCTTCGAGGCGCGATGGGACGGACGCGCTCGAGCCATACAGCACGCGGCCGTCGACGACGACGTCCGGCGGGACCGCCGGCGCAAGGGCGAAGTCCGTGCCGCGGTCGACGACCTTCCAGCCCGCCGATTCGATCTCGGCCCGGAGCCGGTCGGCCTCCGGCCAGTCGCGCTCGGCGCGCGCCCGTGACCGCGCGTGCGCCGCGGCGAGGACCTCGTCCGGGATCCGCGCGCGCGTCACCATTTGACCGAACGGTCGGCCGACGGCCGTGGGCCGCCCGTACACTTCGCGCGGGCAATGGTCTTCTCGTGCTGCTGCTGGCGAGCCTGGCGTTCTACACGTGGGGCACCGGCGCGCTCGTCATTCCGCTGATCGTCTCGATCGCCGCGAACTACGAGCTCGGGCGCCGGATCGAGGCCGCGATCGCCGGAGACCGCCAGGGCATGGCACGGCTTGTCCTCGCGATTGCGATCGTGATGAACGTGGCGCTCCTGGCCTCGTTCAAGTACGCCAACTTCTTCGTGCATTCCGTCGTCGCCTCGGTCGCGCCGCAGGGCGCCACCTCGGCGTGGCGCGACATCATCCTCCCCATCGGCATCTCGTTCTACACGTTTCACTCGCTGAGCTATCTCGTCGACATCTGGGGACCTGTTCAACCACCCCGAGCTCGCGGGGGCGCCGCCGCAGTTCGACACGATTGTCTTCGAGCGCGTCGAACGGTCCGCGTACTTCACGGACGTCGCGTCGGTCCTCGCGAGCGTCATCGCCGCCGGACCGAAGAAATGACCCCGAGCGGCGCGCGCTCGTCCGTTCGCGGGACCATTGTCGCGATCAACACCGCGCTCGCCGTGCAGCCCGCGATTCCCAGCCAGATGGCGGCCGGATAGGACGTTGCGGCGAGGGACCCGGCGATGGCGGCGCCGATCGGATAACCCAGGAAGTTGAACGCCATCGAGATCGCGAATGCGCGGCCCAGCCATGCCGGATCGGTTCGGCGCTGGCGGACCGTGAACAGCGCGACGTCGAACGGCCCGGTTACCGCGCCGGTCGCGATGGAGCTTCCCGCGATGAGCGCGAACCCGAGCAACGGAGCGATCGCGCCCGGGGCTCCGGCGGGCGGCGAGGCGGCGACAGGAAGAAGCAGCGCGACGGCGGGTATCGCGGCGACCGCGGGACCGAGAAGGAGCCCCCACTCACGACCGCGGGTGTCGAGTCGCCCCACCTGGAGCGCTGACACCATCCCGGCAACGCCGCTCAACGCGAACGGGATCCCGACCGCGGCTTCGCCGAGCCCCAGCCGATCGATGACGAGGAGCGGGATGACGACCGTCGTCATGCCGCCCGACAGGTTGACCGCCGAGATCGCGAACCCAAGGCCACGAAGGGTCGGGTTGCGCCATGTGTACAGCGCGCCACGCCATGCGTCGCGGACGATGCTGCCGGTCGAATCGGTCTCGGTGATCGGATCATGGACGCCGAAAACGGCGGCCGCCGCGATTGCGTAGGCGACGGCGATTGCGAACAACGCAGCGGGGCCACCGGCAACGACGAACATGGCCGCCGCAGCCGGCGGCCCCAGGATCTGCGCGACGACATAGCCGTTCGAGTCGATCGCGTTGGCGCGCTCCCACAGATGCTCTGGAACGAGCAGCGGGAACAGCGTCCGGAGCCCCGTCTGGCTGAACACGAGCGTCAGCGCGGACAGCGCGGCGATCGCGATGAGCACGGGCGCAGGCAGAAGATCGCCAAGAGCGAGGCCAGCGATGAGGACCAGCGCGCCGCCCGCGACGATGAAGTCGAGGATGACGAGCCGGACCCGCCCATGGCGATCGAGAAGCGCGCCCGCGATCGGGCTGACGATGATCCCGGGAAACGTGGCCGCGAACGTCACGATACCCGCGACCCATGGCGAGCCGTACCGCTGGAGCGAGAAGAGCACCAGGACCACGCCGACCATCGACTGGGCGATGCGCGCGATCTGCATCCCGACGATCATCCGGCCGAGGGTCGGGACGCCGAGGAGCGCGCGGTACGACCGGTCGAGGGTGGTGTCGGTCACCCGCCCGATGCTAGCCGACAGGCCCGTCGCGGGGCGACGGGCCCGAGCCGTGGGACTGCTACTCGACCCCCATGACGAGGCCTTCGATGTCGTGCTTCTGGGTGATCGGCACGAGCTCGTCGACGACGCGGCAGACGAGGTGCTGCCGGACCGACGCCGGGAGGGCGTCGTAGTAATCCTGGGTGACCATGAGGTCGTGGAGCTTGTCGTGGCCCGCGCCCGGCGCATCGACGCCAAATACCATGACGGGCCGCGCGATCGGCGAGCCGTGCGCGGTGCCGCGGTGGATCGTCAGGGCCGAACGCGCGGAGATGTCGCCCATCTTCGGGTACTTCTTCACTCCGCGCTCCGCGTACTTCGGCCAGTCCGCCTTCGGCGGGAACATCTCGTGGTCCCAGGCGCGGCCGTCGTCGTACTGGGTTCCGGGCGAGATCTCGAACGGGCCCATGTCCTCCGTCACGTCCACGCCGCTCATGTTGAAGGCGAGGGACGTGATTTGGCGGCCCTCGTACGTCTCGCGCGGGGACGGGAAATCGCGGTGCCACGGCTGGTTCTTCGCGCCCTGGAACGGGACGTCGAAGCCGACCTCGACGATCTGGTAGTCCGGGCCGCAGATGGCCTCGGCGATGGCCACGACCCACGGGTGCGTGGCAAGCTCGACGAAGCCGCGGTAGTCCTGTGGGTGCACCTCGACGTACCAGCGGCGCGGGCCACGGCCCACGGCGCCGCCCGGGCGCTGGATGGCGGCCCAGAAGGCCGTCATCATGTCCTCGCGGAGCCGCTCCACCCAGTCCCGGTCGAACGCGCCCTTGAGCGCCGTGATTCCGTCGCGGTTCAGGGTCTCGACATGCGACGCGATGTCGTACGCCGTTGTGGGTCGAGTCTCGGTCGTCATCGTCCAACCTCGAGTCGGGGGTCCCGGTGTCGTGGCCGAACAGGATACCCAAGGCGCCCGAATCCGGCCATCCGCCCGCTCGACCAGCTGCTTGCGCTCGTGGTTTCCGTCCGCACCGGCGCGTGCCAGAATACCGGCCTCGCCGCCGCCCGCCGGGCGGGCCCAGACGGCGCTGATGTCGAGGTGGAGGATCCGATGAAACGGACGACACGCGCGCTCGGCGTGGTCCTGGCGACCATGTTCCTGGTAGGTGCCTGCTCGACCGGAGCGACAAGCACGAATGCGCCCGGAGCAAGCAGCGGCGGCGGCGGGGTGCCGACGCTCGCGAAGAAGGACAAGTACCGGGTCGGCTTCGCGCAGACGGAGAGCAACAACCCGTGGCGGCTTGCCCAGACCGCGAGCATGAAGGACGAGGCCGCGAAGCGCGGCTGGGAGCTCGTCTACACCGACGCCGCGGGATCCGCGGCCAAGCAGGTCGCCGACGTCCAGTCGATGATCGCCCAGAAGGTCGACGCGATCTTCCTCGCTCCTCGCGAGGAGGTCCCGCTCGCGGCGGCCGTCCAGGCTGCCAAGGCCGCAGGAATCCCGGTGATCCTGCTCGACCGGAATGTCGACCAGTCGCTCGCCCAGGCCGGTCGCGACTACGTCACGTTCATCGGCTCCGACTTCATCGAGGAAGGCAAGCGCGCAGCGGACTGGCTGATCAAGACGACCGGCGGCACGGCCACGATCATCGAGCTCGAGGGCACCACCGGCTCGTCGCCCGCCAACGACCGCAAGAAGGGCTTCCACGACGCGATCGCGTCGCAGACCGGCATGAAGGTCGTGGCGTCGCAGACCGGCGATTTCGCGCGCGACAAGGGCCGCCAGGTGATGGAGACGCTCCTCCAGGCGCATCCCGACGTCACCGCCGTCTACGCCCACAACGACGAGATGGCGATCGGCGCCATCGCCGCGCTCGAGGCGGCCGGCAAGAAGCCCGGCAAGGACGTCATCGTTGTCTCGATCGACGGCGAGAAGGATGCTCTTCAGGCCATCGTCGACGGCAAGATGGGCGCGAGCGTCGAGTGCAATCCGCGCTTCGGCCCGAAGGCGTTCGACACACTTGTGAAGTACGCCAACGGCGAGAAGATCGACGCGAAGATCATCAACCCCGACAAGTTCTACGACTCCACGAACGCGGCGCAGGAGCTCCCGACCGCGTACTGAGCGGACCGGCAACTTTGGCAAACCGGCGGATGGGCGGCGTGACGCCCATCCGTTTCGGTTTCCGAAGCACGATGGGATGACCATGCCCGAACCGGCGCCGCTCCTTGCGATGGAGCGGATCAGCAAGAGCTTCCCGGGCGTCGTGGCGCTTCGCGAGGCGTCGCTTCGCGTGGGTCGCGACGAGGTCCACGCGCTCGTCGGTCAGAACGGGGCCGGCAAGTCGA
Organism: Candidatus Limnocylindrales bacterium; assembly: GCA_035264845.1. GTDB lineage: Bacteria > Chloroflexota > Limnocylindria > Limnocylindrales > CSP1-4 > JACDAV01. The sequence continues at coordinate 14,473 of DATFPL010000041.1, forward strand.
CACTCATCAAGGTGCTGACCGGCGTCTATCGGCGCGACGCGGGCGACATCGTCCTCGATGGCGGGTCGGTCGACTTCCGCTCGCCACAGGAGGCCCAGGCGAACGGGGTCAGCACGATCTACCAGGAAGTCAATCTCATCCCGTTCCGCTCGGTGAGCGAGAACATCTTCATGGGCCGCGAGCCACGGCGGTTCGGGCTGATCGACTGGCGGCGGATGAACCGCGAGTCGGGCGCGATCCTCCACCGCTTCGGGATCGACGTCGACGTCACGAAGCCGCTGCTCAACCTGAACGTCGCGATCCAGCAGATGGTCGCGATCGCCCGAGCGGTCTCGTTCGATGCCCGGCTGGTCGTCATGGACGAGCCGACGTCATCGCTCGACGAACGCGAGGTCGCAACGCTGTTCGACGTCATCCGGCAGCTCAAGCGGGACGGCGTCTCCGTCCTGTTCGTCAGCCACCGGCTCGACGACCTGTTCGCGGTCTGCGACCGGGTCACGATCATGCGCGACGGCGAGACCGTCGAGGAGCGCGCGATCGCCGACATCACCAAGCTCGAGCTGGTCGCACGGATGCTCGGGCGCGACCTGAACGAGGTGCGTCGCTCGGGATCGACGAGCTTCGCGGCGAGCGCCCACCATGCCGCCGGGCAACTGCTCGAGGCGACGGACCTCCGGCGCGGCCACGCGCTCCAGGGCGCCGATGTCAGCGTCCGCGCGGGCGAGATCGTGGGCCTGGCCGGGCTGCTGGGATCCGGCAGGACGGAGACGGCGCGAGCGATCTTCGGCGCCGATCCGCTCGACGCCGGCGAGGTGCGGATCGACGGCACGGCCGTCCGCTTCGACTCCCCCGGTGACGCCGTGCGCGCCCGGATCGGCTTCAGCCCCGAGGACCGCAAGACCGACGGCATCGTGCCCTGGATGTCGGTCCGCGAGAACCTCACGCTCGCGCTGCTGCCGCGACTGACCCGGCTCGGCGTCGTCGACGCGGCACGCCAGCGTGAGATCGTCGACCGCTTCATCAAGCGATTGGGGATCAAGACCGCCGGCCCCGACCAGCCGATTCGCGAGCTGTCGGGCGGGAATCAGCAGAAGGTGCTGCTCGCGCGCTGGCTGTGCACGGATCCGCGGCTGCTCATTCTCGACGAGCCGACCCGTGGCATCGACGTCGGCGCGAAGGGTGAGATCCAGGCCCTAATCAACGAGCTTGCCGACGACGGCCTCGGCGTGCTGATGATCTCGTCCGAGCTCGACGAGCTGACCGAGGGCTGCGACCGGGTGGTGGTCATGCGCGATGGCCGATCCGTCGCGGAGATCGAGCACAACGAGGCGACGCAGGGCTCGATCATGGCCGCGATGGCGCACGGCGAGTCGCAGGAAGGGACGATGGCATAGACGCCGTCGGATCGGCGGTCCCGCGGCGACCCTTCGCAGTGGCAGCAGCGCGCGACGCGATCCGCACGTACGGCGCGTTCGTGGCGCTCGTGCTCCTCGTGCTCTACAACCTCGTCTTCACCCCGAACTTCGTCTCGGCCCAGACGATCAACGTCAACCTGACCCAGGTCGCGACCATCGTCATCGTCGGCGTCGGCATGACGCTGGTCATCGCGACCGGTGGCATCGACCTGTCGGTCGGGTCGCTCATGGCGATCTCGGGAGCGCTCGCCGGGATCATCCTGCTCAGTTCGCAGCCGCCGTTCGACAATCCGGCCGCCAAGGTCGCGGCCGCGTTCGTGCTGCCGGTTCTGGCGGCGGGCGCGTTCGGCGTCTTCAACGGCTTCCAGGTCACGCGGCTGCGGATTCAGCCGGTCATCGCGACGCTCGTCCTGTTCATTGCCGGGCGTGGCATCGCGCAGGTCATGACGAACGGCAATCTGCAGGCATTCCGGAACGAGTCGTTCCAGTACATCGGCCTTGGCCGGCCGTTCGGGATTCCGTTCCAGGTCATCCTCATGCTCGCCATCGTCGCGATCGTGGCGTGGGCGATGCGGGCGACGATCTTCGGGCGCTACGTTCTGGCGGTCGGCGGCAACGAGCGGGCGGCGCGGCTGGCCGGGCTGCCGGTCAACCGGGTGAAGGTCGCCGTCTACGCGATCAGCGGGCTCCTGTCGGGCGTCGCCGGGCTGATCGTCATCAGCCTCAACTCGTCGTCGGACGCGAACCAGGTGGGATTGAACATGGAGCTCGACGCCATCGCCGCGGTGGCGGTCGGCGGGACGCCGCTCACCGGCGGGCACGCCACGGTCGTCGGAACGCTCATCGGGGCGTGCATTATGCAATTGACGCGGTACACACTTCTCGCCCACGGCATCCCCGACGCGCTCGCGCTCGTCGTCAAGGCGGGGATCATCGTCGCCGCGGTCAACGTCCAACGGCAGCGGTCATCGTGAGGCGAGGGCGATGACGACTGATGCAGCCGTCCGCGAGCGCGGCGACGCGGGTACGTTCGCGCGGGCCGGTGCCCTGCTCCAGCGGAACGGCGTGCTCCTGGCGCTCATCGCGCTCATCGCCTTCGGGGCGACGCGCTACGACGGGTTCCTCTCCGCCTACAACGTGGCGAGCGTGCTGCGTTTCAACTCGATGTTCGGGCTCGTCGCGCTCGGGATGTGCTTTGTCATCATGACCGGCGGGATCGACCTGTCGGTCGGCTCGGTCGCCGCGCTCGCCAGCGTCGTCGCCGCACTCATCAGCCCCCTCGGCCCGGGGCCGGCACTTGGCGCCGCGGTGCTCGCCGGCGCGCTGTTCGGGCTCGGCAACGGGATCATCGTCGCGCGGACGCGGATCCAGCCGTTCGTCGTCACGCTCGCGACACTGCTCGCGGCTCGCGGCCTCGCGCTGACCCTCGCCAACAACACGTCCGTCGCGGTGTCATACACGAGCGGTTTCACGTTCATCGGCCAGGGCGACGTGCTCGGCGTGCCGGTCCCGGTGATCATCCTCGTCGTCGCGTACGTCGCCGGATCGGTCGTCCTGAACTTCACGCGCTTCGGACGCCACGTTCTCGCGGTCGGCGGCAACGAGGAGGCCGGGCTGCTCATGGGCCTTGGCGTGACGCGCGTCAAGCTCGCGGTCTACACGATGAGCGGCGCGCTCGCGGGACTCGCGGGCGTGATCCTCGCCGCGCAGTTCGGCGCGGGTCAGCCGACCGAGGGGCTCGGTTGGGAGCTGTCCGCGATCGCGTCGGTCGTCGTCGGTGGGACGCTGCTCACAGGCGGGATCGGGTCCGTCGGCGCGACGCTCGTCGGCGTGCTCCTCCTGGGGCTCATCTTCAACATCCTGAACTTCGAAAACGGCAGGGGCGTCATCAGCCTCAGCGCCTACTGGCAGTCCGTCATCCGCGGCGCGTTCCTGCTCATCGTGCTCGTGCTCCAGAACCGTCTGACGCGGCGACGGGACGAAGCGGCGCGGGCGTGAGCGCGGCGGCGGACGCGGGCGTCTCTCCCCTCCCCCGCGACGAGGCGGAGCGGAATGCGCCGGCGCCGCTTGTGGAACACCGCGTGGCGGCGACGCCGTAGCCGTGGCGCACGGTCACGCGCCGTCACTCAATCGCCTCGCGTTCGACGCGACACGCCACTGTCTGACGGGCTGCGCGATCGGGGAGGTTCTCGGTCTCGCGGGCGCCACGGCGTTGGGGTGGCACGACGTCGCGTCCGTGCTGCTCGCGATCGTGCTGGCGTTCCTCTTCGGGTACGCCCTGACCCTCCGGCCGCTGCTCGCCGGCGGCCTCTCGCTCGCGGCGTCGATGCGGCTCGCCTTCGCCGCAGACACTGTCTCGATCGCCGTGATGGAGATCGTCGACAACGCGATCGTCGTCGTCATCCCGGGGGCCATGAGCGCGGGCGTTGCGGATCCCCTCTTCTGGGGCAGCCTCGCGGTATCGCTCGTCGTCGCGGGCGTCGCCGCGTTCCCGGTCAATCGGTGGCTCATCTCGCGTGGCCGCGGCCACGCCGTGGTGCACGCGCGCCATTGAACGTTGTCCCGCGATGGGCGTCGGCGGCATCGGTATTCGCCCCGCGGATCAATACCGCGGTCGTGTCTGCGCGGCCGCCGCGCAGCGAGCAAGCCCGGGCGCGACGCACGCATGGTGGAGTGCGAGCTCATCCACGACGTGACTATCGCCACGCGAAGGGGCCGCGGGCGGGTTGAAACGCGGGAGCTGGTCGAGCCACGGCGTCGTCCGCGGTGCGTGTAGCGCCGCGGCGGGAACGTGTCGTGGGATGGCGACACGCGACGACCCTGCCGCGACAACCAGCGAACCCGCCGCCGCGGCGCGGGCGTTTCGCGTCCCCGCGCTCGTGCTCGGGGTCGGCCTCGGCGGGTTCTTCGATGGGATCGTGCTCCACCAGATCCTCCAGTGGCACCACCTCGTCAGCTCGCTCTACCCGCCGGACACTGTCACCAACATCGAGCTGAATACGTTGGTCGACGGCGTGTTCCACCTCGGGACCTGGATCGTGACGCTCCTCGGTGCGGTGCTGACGTGGCGTGCGATGGGGCGAACCGGGGCGCGGCCGGCCGGACGGCTTCTCGCCGGCGGCCTCCTCGCGGGCTGGGGCGCGTTCAACCTCGTCGAAGGGCTCGTCGACCACCAGCTCCTCGGCCTCCATCACGTCAGGCCGGGACCCGATCAGGCGCTGTACGACCTGGTGTTCCTCGCCTGGGGCGCGCTGATGCTCGGTGCCGGGGCCTACCTGCTCCGCGAGAGACCCGAGGCCGCCGTTGGTCCGGACTGACGTTTCGCCGGCGCTCGACCGGTCCAGATATGAGGTCGAGGTCGACGACAGGTTCGAAACGGACGAGCTCGACCCGCGGCTGTGGTTGCCGTGGTACCTGCCGCATTGGAGCTCGCGTGAGCGCTGCGCTGCCCGATAC
>DATFPL010000042.1:0-2818 GCA_035264845.1 Candidatus Limnocylindrales bacterium
GCGCTGCTGTTCGTCATCACGGACTACTACACGTCGACGCGCTTCGGGCCGGTCAAGAAGACCGCCGCGGCGTCGGAGACGGGCCACGCGACGAACATCATCCAGGGCCTCGCGTCGGGCTTCCAGGCCACCGCGCTGCCCGCGCTCGTGATCGTGCTCGGCATCTTCCTGGCCCACGAGCTGGCGGGGATCTACGGCATCGGCGTCGCCGTCATGGCGCAGCTGTCGCTGACCGGCCTGATCGTCGCGCTCGACGCGTTCGGCCCGATCACCGACAACGCCGGCGGCATCGCCGAGATGGCCGACATGCCCGAGGAGGTCCGCGCCGTCACCGACCCGCTCGACGCGGTCGGCAACACGACGAAGGCGGTGACCAAGGGATACGCGATCGGCTCGGCCGCGCTCGCGGCGCTGGTGCTGTTCGCCGCGTTCCAGATCGAGCTCGACGCCGAGCTGGCCAAGGACGGCAAGAGCCCGGTCCAGTTCCTCATCAACGACCCGGACGTGCTGATCGGCCTGCTGGTCGGCGGCATGATGGTGTGCCTGTTCGCCTCGCTGTCGATGGAGGCGGTCGGGCGCGCGGGCGGCGCCGTGGTCGAGGAGGTGCGCCGCCAGTTCCGCGAGAAGCCCGGGATCATGCAGGGCACCGACAAGCCCGACTACGCGCAGTGCGTGGACATCGTCACCAAGGCGGCGCAGCGGGAGATGATCCTGCCGTCGCTGATCCCGATCGTCGTCACGCTGATCGTCGGCATCCTGTCCGTGCAGGCCCTCGGCGGCCTGCTGATCGGCGTCATCGTGGTCGGCCTGTTCTTCGCCATCCTGATGACCGCCGGCGGCGGCGCGTGGGACAACGCGAAGAAGCTGATCGAGGACGGGGCGCACGGCGGCAAGGGCTCCGAGGCCCACGCGGCGTCGGTCACCGGCGACACCGTCGGCGACCCGTTCAAGGACACCGCGGGCCCCGCGATCAACCCGATGATCAAGGTCGCCAACATCGTGGCGCTCCTGATCATCCCCCTCGTCGCCTAAGTCCGGATCGCGCGGAAGCCCGTTGCCTCCGGTTGCGGAGGCAGCGGGCTCGAGGGCAGGCCCGCGGGTGGGTCCTCCCGGTTGAAGCCGCTCGGGGCCACGTCATTGGGGCCGTCGGGGTGGAAGAGCGAGGCGAGCAGCTGGATCTGGCCGCGGCCGACGCCGTTCTCGCCCATCCCGCCGCCATACATCCGGATCCCCTCGGCGTCGCAGTGCGCGTAGAGCGCGAGCAGCGCCCGCAGGCCGCCGGTGCGGCACGGCTTGATGTTCACCGTGCGGATCGGGCTCACCGGGGTCCTCGCGAGGTCGTCGACCGAATGGATGAGCGCGTCGTAGGAGACGCGGCCGACGTGCGGGGCGAGCGGCCCGGCGACCTCGGGAAGGTCGTGCGGGTCCTCGAGGATGGCGTCGGGGAACGTCGTCACCACGCGCTCGTACATGGCGGCCAGCGCGCCGGCGTCCTCGACCTCCATGCCGTACTGGCCCTTGAAGTCGACGACGTCGATCGCCCCGGTCGCGGCCAGGTCCTCGCAGACCGCGAGCGTCCAGGCCGCCGCGGCGTCGAGCTTGAAGTGGACGTCGGGGTGGCGCGCGAGTCGGCGGTGGATCGTGTCGGTCGAGGGCGGGTCGCCGAGGCCGAGCGAGTTGACGAAGCGCAGCGGGCGCGGCTCGCGCTCCAGCACCTCGTGCAGCGCGCGGCCCGCCTGGCGCAGCGCGAGGTCGAGGGCGGCGGACTCGTACGCCCAGTTGCGGTACAGGCGGGCCGGCTCCCACTCCGGCGGGGTCGGCCATTGGTCGAGCGTGGCGAGGTGGTCGCAGAAGCCCTCGAGCGTCCACTCGCCCGCCAGGGGCAGCGACGCCGGGGCGTTGCGAAGGGCGTCGGGGTCGTCGGGGAACGGGGAGACGTCCTCGCCCAGCCCCTCGTCGCCGCGGCCGCGGAGCCGGATCTGGATGGTGAGGCGCTGCCTCCCGCCCGCCATCTCGGCGGTCAGTCCCTCGAGCTCGTAGTCCTCGACGACGAGGGGGAGGTCCGCGAGTCGCGGCCACAGGGAGTCGGTCATACGAGGTCAGACCGGCGCGCGGGCCGGAACTCATCGGTAACCCCGGCAGGGTCGCGTTGACGGGGGCGTCCGGATGGGAGAGGGTGGGCACAGGGCGGTGCCGCGCGGAGCGGCGGTGACCCGCCTCCCGGCGCGGTCCGCGTCCCGAGGCCACCGACGCGGACCGAATCCCTGAGCGCAAGCCCCAGGCGGGGTCCCGGAGAGGATTGGCCATGGCGCTCATCCAGCGCAGCAGAACCCGCCCAGCGGCGGAACGTCCCCGGCGGCGCGCGCCGATCGCGCTCGCGGCGGTCGTCGCCCTGCTCCTGGCGTTCGCGCCGTCTGCGTCGGCCGCCGACCCGACCTTCAGCCGGGCCAACCTCGCCGCCGACGGCTCTCCGCTCGACGTCGCGGTCGGCGACCTCAACGGCGATGGCCGTCCCGACGTCCTGTCCGCGAATTCGACCACCAACCGGGTATCGGTGCACCTCGCGGACGGGTCGGGCGGCTTCACCGGCCCGGCGGCGATGCCGATACCCAACGGCCCGCAGGCGCTCGTGCTCGTCGATCTCGACAACGACGGCAAGCGCGACCTCGCGGTCCCGAACGGGAACTCCGTCGCGGTGCTGCTCGGCGACGGCGACGGGGGCTTCAGCCCGGCCATCGACTACGCGACGCCCGGAGAGGTCCCGGTGGCGATCGCGGCCGGTGACTTCAACAACGACGGGAAGCGCGACGTCGCCCTC
>DATFPL010000043.1:0-5705 GCA_035264845.1 Candidatus Limnocylindrales bacterium
GCGTCTTCTACGAGGTGTTCGTCCGCAGCTTCGCCGATTCCGACGGAGACGGGATCGGCGATCTGCCCGGTGTGACCGCGCACCTCGACGATCTCAATGACGGCAATCCCGCGACGACCGCTGACCTCGGGATCACCGGGCTGTGGTTGATGCCGGTCGCGGAATCCGCGAGCTACCACGGCTACGACGTCACTGACTACCGCGCAATCGAGCACGACTACGGGGACGCGGCCGACTTCCACGCGCTCGTCGACGCGGCCCACGAACGCGGGATCAAGGTCGTCGTCGACTTCGTCCCCAACCACACATCGAAGCAGAACCCGTGGTTCCGCGATGCTGAGCAGCACGGCCCGCACGACGCCTGGTATGTCTGGTCGCCGACCGATCCTGGCTACGCGGGACCCGACGGCCAGCAGGTCTGGCATCGGGACGAGGACGGCCGCTTCTACTACGGGGTGTTCGGCGACGGCCTGCCGGACCTGAACCTGCGGAACCCGGACGTTACGAAGGAGCTTCACTCGATCGCGAAGTACTGGCTCGAGGACATGGGCGTCGACGGGTTGCGGGTCGACGCCGCGAAACACCTCCTCGAGGACGGCGAGAAGCAGACGAATACGGCGGAGACGAAGGCGTGGCTGACGGCATTCCGCGACGACGTTCACGGAGCGTTGCGGGATTCGCTCGTCCTTGGCGAGGTCTGGGACCCTCGCGGCATCACGTCGTCGTACCCGGCATCCGGCGCGGTCGACCTCGTGTTCGACTTCGAAGTCGGTGGCGCGATCCTGGGCAGCGTCCGGCTCGGGGACGCGGGCACGTTGAAGACGACCGAATCGGAGCTCGGGTCGCGGTACCCGCCGGGTTCGGTCGCGACGTTCCTGTCGAACCACGACCAGCCGCGCTTCATGAGCCAGCTGAGTGGCGACGCGACGGCGGCGAAGGCCGCGGCGGCGGCGCTCCTGCTGGCGCCCGGCGTCCCGTTCGTCTATTACGGCGAGGAGCTCGGGATGACCGGCACCAAGCCGGACGAGCGGATCAGGACGCCGTATCCATGGACGGCGTCGGCGCCGGGCTTCGGCTTCACGAGCGGGACGCCGTGGGAACAATTCGGCGACAACGCGGTCACCGCCAATGTCGAATCGGAGCGCAAGGACGGGTCATCGCTTCTTGCCACGTACCGCGACCTGATCCGGGTCCGGACCTCGCACCCGGCGCTGTCGTCGGGGACCGTCGTCCCGCTCGACTCGTCGCCGTCGAGCGTCGCGGCGTTCCTGCGGCGCGACGCCACGGAGACGCTCGTCGTCATCCACGCACTGTCGAAGGACGCCGTGTCCGGCGCGACGCTCGACGTGCCTGCCGAGGCCCTGTGCGGCAGGCCGACCGGGGACGTCATCTACGGCCCGGCCGGGGCGCCACGAACGATCGTGCCGCCGATCGCCGGAACCGAGTGGCGCCTCCCCGACCTCCCGGGCCGCTCGAGCTGGGTGATCCGGCTCAGCCCTTGACGCCGCCGATCGCAAGCCCCGACGTGATGTAGCGCTGGGCGAAGAAGTAGACGACCGCGGGCGGCAGCGCGAACAGGATCGCGAACGCCGAGAAGGTCGACCACGGCGTCGTCGTGAACTGGCCCTGCATCGAGTAGAGGGCCATCGCGAGCGTCTGGTCCTCGACCTTGTTCAGGAACTGCCACGAGAAGTAGAACTCGGTCCAGCCGGACACGAAGCCGAGGAACGCCGTCACGGCGAGGGCCGGCATCGCGAGCGGCAGGATGATCCGGACGAACGTCTGATTGACGCTCGCACCGTCGACCGCGGCGGCCTCCTCGAGCTCCTTGGGGATCGTGTCGAGGTAGCCCTTGAGGTTCCAGATCGCGAACGGCAACAGCCCGGAGATGATCGCCAGCCCCACGCCCAGGAGCGAGTTGCGAAGGTTGAACGCGCCGAGCAGCGGCAGCGTCAGCTGGACCTTGTTGAGGATGACGAACAGCGGCGTGAGCGTTGCCACCGCCGGCAGCATCAGCACGCCGAGGATCGCGAGCATCAGGACCTCGCGGCCTCGGAAGCGGAGGCGGGAAAAGGCATACGCCGCGCTGACGCCGATCGCGACGCTGATGACCGATGCGCCGATCCCGATCTTGAGACTGTTGAGCGCGAGCTGCGTGAACGTCACTGCGTTCACCGTCGGCTGCTTGAGGACGGCTGCGTACGCCTCGAGCGTCGCGCCGGCCGGGATGATGCTGAGGCCCTCCGGCCGCGACCGGCTCAGCGGGTCGAGCGACAGGCTGAACACCCAGATCACGGGAAACAGCACGGTCACGAGAACGAGCAGGCACAGCGCCTGGAGCACGAGCTGGCGGCCCAGCCCCAGGTGGCCGCGCGTCGTACGCCACGTCACGCGACGCGGACGGGCCGGTGCGCGGGTCGCGACCGCGGTCATCGTCCGCCTCCCCTACGCCTGGTCATAGCTCTGCGTCGCCCGCGCGAGGCGGTTCGTCGCGAGCGTGATCGTCAGCAGGATGAAGAACATGATCACGGCGAATGCCGCCCCGACGCCATACAGCCGCTGGTCGTTGACGAGGCGGTACGCCTGCGTCACGAGCAGCTCCGTCCGCCCGAACGGCCCGCCGCCCGACATGAAGTACGCCAGGTAGAACAGGTTGAAGGTGATCACGAAGCCGTAGATCGCGTACGGCAGCATCGCCGGCCGGAGATACGTGAGGGTGATCGTCCGGAACTTCTGCCAGCCGTTGGCGCCGTCGATCTCCGCGGACTCGTAGAGCTCGTGCGGGATGCTCTGGAGCGCTCCGGTCGCGACGACGGAGTTGAGCGGCCACCCCAGCCACGTGTTCGTGATGAGCATCGCGAAGAACGCCAACGGTAGCGGGATGAACGAGATGGGGTCCTCGACCTGACGCAGCCAGTCGATCTGGAACGCCGCTGCCGGGAGACCGATCGTCTTGCCGGCGCCCGCGAGCAGGAGGTTCACGGCGCCGTCGTTGGCGTCGTACATGTTCTTCCAGACCGTCGCCACGATGATCGGCGGGATGATGACCGGGATGATGTAGAGCGAGCGGTAGAAGCGTTTGAACCACAGCCCCTTCGTGTTCAGCAGGACCGCGATCGCCACGCCGAGGATCAGGTGGATGACGACGTTCGAGAATGCCCACCAGAGGTTGTAGGCGATCAACCGCAGGAAGAAGAAGTTCGGGATCGCCAGGGCGCTCGTCAGGACGTCGATGTAGTTCTGGACGCCGACGACGTTGGGCGCGGGTGAGGTGGGCCGGATGTTCGTGATGCCGTAGTCGGTGAACGACATCCAGACCTGGAACAGGAGCGGATAGATCGTGATGATCCCCATCACGAGGAACGCGGGGATCAGGTAGAGGTACGCAACGCGTCGCGACGGGCCGTGGCCGCGGAAAAGGCGGCGTTGGCTGATTTCCTGGATCTGCGGGACGGCCGTCGCCATCGAGCGCTCCTGTCGACGTGAGCCCGGGCCGCCGGGGGTGCCTGAACCGTCGCCGGTCGGCACCCCCGGACGTTGACCGACCGGGCGAAAACCCGGTCAATCCCCTCGGGCTACTTCTCGGGTTACTTCTTGTTCGCGGTGTCCATCGTCTTGCAGGCCGTCGCGACCGCCGCCTTGGCGTCGGTGCCCTTGTCGAGGACTTCCTTCCACGCGTTGTTGAAGGCGCCCCAGTAGTTGGCCATCTCCGGTGTCTGCGGGCGAGGGTCGCCGGCGGCGATCGCGTCCGAGAACGCCTTCACCAGCGGATCGCTGATGGCCACCGACGTGTTGGCGGGAACGTGGCCGGCCGTGTCGACGTAGACCTTCTGGGACTCCGCGCTGACGAGGAACTTCGCAGCCGCAAGGGCGACTTCCGCATTCGGCGACGCGGAGTTGATGTACCAGCCATCGACGCCCGTCATCGTCTTCGCCGGGCCGGCTGGACCGGCGGGAACCGGCGCGACGCCAAGCGTTGGACGGGCCGTCTTGTAGTCGCCCAGGACCCAGTTGCCGTTGAGCATGACGTCGATCGTCTTGTTCTTGAACGCATCGTTGACCTTGTTGTAGTCGAAGTCGACGAGCGCGCCCGCCGCCTTCAGGTCCTTGACGTACTGGATCGCATCGGCGACGCCGCCGGCGGACGCGGCGCACTTGCCCGTGTCGTCGAAGACCTTGCCGCCGAACGCGCTGTAGAAGCCCCAGCCGAAGTACTCGCCGGCGATGATGCCGGCCTTTCCGCCGCCCTTGACGAAGTCGAGCAGCTCCTGCGTCGTCTTCGGCGGATTCGGGACCTTGGCCGTGTCGTAGTACATCGCGACGGCCTTGAGCGACTCGGGGACCTCGTAGATCTTCCCGTCGACGGTGCTGCCGCTCTTCGAGACGTCGTTCGACGCGCCCAGGACGTCACCGATCTTGTCGCCGATGTCGGCGATGAAGCCGCCACGGGCCTCGACGCCGAGGCTGTCGTTCGGGGCGATGATCATGTCGGGCCCGCCGCCGGACGCCTGCTCGGTCTCGTACTTCTTGAACAGGTCGCCGAACGGGACCGCAAGCAGGTTGACCTGGAGGCCCGGGTTGGCGGCCTTGAGGTTGTCGACGATCTTGCTGAACGCCGTGAATTCCGCGTTGCCGCCGGAGGAGTCGTAGGAGTGCCAGATGGTCAACGTGCCGCTGATCGCGGCCGCGCTCCCGGACGGAGCTGCGGCGCTGGCGGACGAACCGCCGGAGCTCGGCGCCGCGGCCGACACACTCGGGCTCGTGGTCGCGGCGCCGGGACCGCATGCGCCAGCGACGAGGGCGAGCGCCATGACGAACGGGGCGAACCTCAGGAGTTTCATGGTCTGGTGTCTCTCCTCCTCAACGGGCGTTTCGTCGCCCGTTCACGTGTCGGCCGGCGGACCGGCCGGTGTCGAAACAATCGGTCGCCTGCGCTGGCGAGCCGTCTGCTCGTGCGAGTCGTGGCGAAGCGCACCGTACAGGACCGCGCGCCGTCGATGACCTCAGCTTCTGACCCCGGCAGCCTCCTTCCGACCCTTCGGAGCAGGGGCCGTCGAGCCGCGGACGATGAGCCGCGTCTCCAGTCGCCGATGTTCGGTTTTCGCGGCCTCGCGGCCGTGGACGATGCCGAGCAGCAGACGGACCGCCTCCTCGCCCTTGCGACGAATTGGCTGGTGGACGGTGGTCAGCGGTGGATCCGTGTGAGCGGCGATGTCGATGTCGTCGAAGCCGACAACGCTGACGTCGCCCGGAACGGACAGCCCAAGCGACCTGACGGCGCGCATCGCGCCGATCGCCATCGCGTCGCTCATGGCGAGGACCGCCGTGGGACGCAGGCCCGACTGCCACGCCCGCTCGAGTGCGGCAACCCCGCCGGCGACACTGGCCGGTCCGACGACGATCCTGTCGAGCGGCAGGTCGACTCCAGCAGCTTCGAGCGCCGTCCGGTAGCCACGGAGGCGGCGACCCGTGACGCCGGCCGCCTCGATCTCCGTCTTCGGTTGCGGCGGTTCGACGCCGATGACGACGAAATCGCGATGTCCAAGGTCGAGGAGGTGCTGCGCCGCTGACCGCGCTCCACCCTCGTCGTCGATCTCGATCGACGCGTTCTCCGGCATGGCCGTCGAGTCGACGAGGACGATCGGGACAGCGTGCCGGAGCTGCTCGACCTCCGGGTGATCCTCGGACAGGCCGATCGCGACGAC
>DATFPL010000044.1:0-7013 GCA_035264845.1 Candidatus Limnocylindrales bacterium
CCCATCGGGTCGCGGACACAACCCGGTTGTCCACATTCGGTTCAGGTGCCGAACGCCGGCACCGCTGCCTCGGTCAGCCGAGCGTCACCGCGACCTTGCCGGCGACGTGCCTCGTCGCCTGGAGCTCGAGGGCATCGCCCACCTTGTCGAAGCTGAATGTCTGGATCGCCGGAATCTTCAAGCTTCCGTCCGCGATCCGCCCCGCGATCTCCGGAAACCGATGCTCGGCGGTGAAGCGCGTCGTCAGCGTGCCCTCGATGCCCTTCGCGGCGAGCGCCTCGGCATCCGGCGGCAGGATGGTCGAGGCGACGTGCCCGCCCTTCCGGACGAGGTCGGTCATGCCGGCGACGAGCTCCGGCGTGCCGCAGAAGTCGATGAGCGCATCGATACCGTCGGGATGCTGCGCTCGGACGGTGTCGACGGCATTGTGGGACGCGTAGTCGACCGTCTCGGTCGCGCCAAGAGACTTCGCATAGTCGGCGTGCTCGTCGCGCGTCACGGCGATGACGGTCGCTCCGGCATCGGACGCGAATTGCGTCGCGTAGCTGCCGACGCCTCCGGTCGCACCGAGGATCGCGACGAGGTCGCCGGCCTTGACTCCCGCGTCCTCGACCGCCGCCGCCGCCGTCAGCGCGGCGTGCCCGATCACGGCGGCCTGCTCGTAGCTGATGGTGCTCGGCTTCCGGCTGATCGCATCCGCGGGCAACACGACGTATTCGCTGAGCGTCCCCGCGCCCATCCGCCGCTGGCGGGTGTAGCCGTACACCTCGTCGCCTGCATGGAAACCGTCGACGCCGGGCCCCACTCGCTCGACGATACCGGACGCGTCGAGGCCGGGCACGAGCGGGAACAGGTGCGGCATGTAGTCCTTCATGTACCCCGACATCACCGCGAGATCCGTGGCGTTCAGCCCGGCGGCCCGAACGCCGACGACGACCTCTCCCTCGCCTGGTTCGGGAATCGGCAGCTCCCGGATCGTCCCCGTCTCGCCGAACTCGTCAATCGCGAACGCGCGCATGCCGTCCCTCCTCGGCGTCCATGCGGCGGGGTCCTGCGTTGATCGCGGACAGGGTCGTGCCCGCCGTCGATACGCCCAGGTGCGCATTGTGGGCTCGTCGGCAACGGAAACGCCAGACCGAATTTTCGCCTACCGTGCGCCGACCGGGCGGCACCTCGCGACGGAACGCGGCGGCGATCCCGGGCGCCGAGGCGCCCGGGCGCCCAGTCGCAAAATGCGGGGTCAGCCGCCGCCGCCGGCCGCGACGCCCTCGGCGACGGTCCGGATGGTGATCTCGTCGAGCTCGAACACCGGGCGGAAGACCGGGATCGCGGTCCAGGCGACGCCGAACCACGACGCGTCGGTGCCGCTCCACTTGCGTGGCCGGATCCGGTAGGTCTCGCCCGGGATCGCGTTCCACTCGGCGATCTCGTAGCTGTTGTCCCAGGACCACGAGCCGGCGACGAGGTTGCCGCGCGAGTCGTAGATCTCGAGGTCGATGTCGGCCGCGAGGTGCGAGCCGATCGGGTAGTCGAACTCGAAGCCGAGGATCCGGAGCTTGTCGATCTTGCCGTTCCACGTGAAGACGGCCTTGGCCTTCCACGTCGTGAACAGGCCGAACGGGCGCCGCGGGGCGGTCAGGTTGTAGCTCCAGCGGAGGAATCGCTCGCCGTCGAAGTCGGACGCCTCGAATCGCCCGATGTCGTAGCCGCGCTGTGTCCCGCCAGCGTCCCGGCTCCCGCGGTTGCGCGCGATGTCGACGCTCGCCCGCGCATTGAGGGCGCCCGAGCCGTCACTGCCGTCGACCCCGGCGCTGACGTCCGGCCACCAGGCGCCGTCGGAGACGTTCCGTCGCGCGCCGGCGAGGAGGATCGCGCGGGTCCCTTCCGGCCACGAACGGAGCACGGTGTCAGCCGACTGGACGAGGGCGGCCGTCCCGGCGACCGCGGGTGCCGCGAAGCTCGTCCCGGAATCGGTCAGGCCGACGACGGTGACGCCGGTGCCGTTGGCGGCGATCTCCGGCAGCTCGCGGTCGGCGTGCGCCGACGCCGGGTTGCGGAAGATCGTGCTGCCGGACATCGCCGTCGCGGTGTCGTCGTGGTTGCCGACGGAGATGCTGTTGAAGCCCTTGTGGCTGACGTACTCGTCGTCGGGACCGTTGCCCGATGCCTGGATGATGGTCGGGTACGGCGAGCGCAGCGCCAGCCAGTCCTTGTAGATGTCGTCGAACGAGAGGCCGGAATCGGTCTGCTCGGCGTCGCGGTGGAAGCTCTGGCTGATGACCGTGCAGGCCTGGCCGACGGCCCACGCGAGCGCGTCGTTGTCGTACGAGTTGGCGGAGTAGAGGTCGCAATCCGGCGCGAAGCCGTTCGACCCGGACGTGCTGGTGTTCTTGATGATCCCGTGCGTCATTCGGGCGTGCGAGCTCGTCGACGACTGGCCGGGGTCGTAGAACGCCTCGATGTCGAGGTTCGTCGTGTTGTCCGGGCCCTGCTCGAACACCGCGACGCGGATGCCGCGGCCGGTGACGCCGGCGTTCTGGGGCGCGGCCGCCTCGGCGATGGCGATCGAGTTGTTCAGGTCGTCGAAGCCGCGCGTGTCGTGCGGGAAGATCGCCGCGACCTCGTCGCGCCGGGCGAGGGTCTGGATCTGGCGCCGGGTCAGCTCGCCGTAGACGACGGGTGCGAGCCGGTCGGCACGGACGCGGGCGTCGGCGAGGATCCGCTCGGTCGACTCCGTGAAGCGCGCGACGAATTCCGCTGTCCGCTCTGAGCGCTCCGCGGCTCGGGGTCCCTGACCGCGCTCCGGATCGCGTCCTCGCTCGAGGTACGCCGCCTTGTCGGCATCGGCCTCGTCGTCGGGCGCGGCGAGCCAGATCGCGACCGGGATCCGCTCGTCGTTCCGTTCGGTGCTCGTTCCGCCCTCGCGCTCGGTCGTGCCGCGGGCGCTCATCCGACGCGCGAGCGCGGGCGTCACCTTGCCGAACTTCTTCGCATGCGCCTCGGCGGCGTCGCGGCGGAGCTTCTCGGCGTCGATCTTCTTGCCCTCGCGATCGAGCGCCACCTCCGTCGGCTCTCCGGTCCGTCGATCGACGCCCTTCACGAGCGTGATCGCGCGGCCGCGGGCGCGACCCTGCGCCGGCTCGAGGTCGACGTCCCCCGTTGCGGGGGCGACGGTCCGCAACGCGCGGACCGCGATTCCGTCTGGCAGGCGGAGTGTCTCGTCGACCACCGCGAACGGCACGTCGAGGCGTCCCTCGATCCGCTCGCCGTCCGGCGTCGCGAGCTCCTCGACCGACACGCGATACGCGCCAGTCGCGAGCGGCTGCGACGGCCGCCACTCGATCTTGCGGCCGCCGTCGAGCACCTTGACGCTGCCCCGCACGAGCGCCTCGCGGCGATCGAAGACGCGGACGCCGGATTCGGCGGCCCGTTCGCCGACGGGCCGTTCCGTCTCGAGCGCAACGATGGGTGACCCGGCGATGATCTCGTTGGGAGTGGGCGTGATCGCGCGCAGCTCGGCGTCCATGTGGCTCCTCTCGCCTCTCGGTCCAACGGCCCCGCCGTCCGGTGCGCGGGGACAACACGTTGGCACCATGCCTTGCGGACGGGAAGTACCGGGTGCCGTCCTGGCGCGTTTCGCGTCGCCCCGTGGCAACCCCCAGGACGGGGCGACGCGCGTCAGCCGCGACGGCTCGCCAACGCCCGGCGGGACCTTGAACTCGATGTCCTCGCGACGACCTCGACCTCCTCCGCTGCGTCATTCGGCCCGCTCCCGATCGTCGTTTGCCGGGTCCCGCCCGGGCGCGCCGTCCGTCGCCGCGCGGCTTCGCCGGCGCAACGCTGCTCGTGCGCGAGCGGCCCAACCCATGAGCTGCGCGCTACGAAGGACTCGACACGATGAGTATCCCAGTCGCTTCCAGCACGAAACGAAGTTTCGCGGCGGTCCTCGTCATGGCCGCCATCCTCCTCGCCGCCTGCACGTCAGCGGCGGCCCCATCGCAGTCCCCCGTCGGGCGGATACCGGCGCCGACGATCGGTTCGGACGTCTCCTCGCCCGCGCCGTCCGCGACGCCCGCACCGAGCGCCAAGCCGTTCCCCTCCCCGACCCCGGTGCCCGCGGTCTGGTCGAAGCCCCGGCTCATCGTGGCGGGCGGCTGCATGTCGCTCCGTGGCGGTATCGACGCCGCGGGCGGGGAGCATCTCGTCGCGGACTGCTTCGGCGGGCTCCTCTACGCCTCGGCGAAGGCCGACGGCAAGTGGACCTCCCACAACTTCCCGGTCGCCGAGGATCGCCTCGATCAGGACCCGATGCTCGGCTTCGAGGGCAACGTCGCCTTCTTCGCCTGGTCGCGCCTCGCCGTCGAGGAAGGCGGCTGCGGCGACGACGGCCTGAAGGACATCGGCGTCTTCTATCGGACGCGAACGCTGCCGAGCGGTGCCTGGTCCGAACCGAGCCAGATCGGCCGCGCCGACGATCAGCTGCGCGGCTTCCGCGTCGACGGTTCGACGCTCCACGCGATCGTTCAGATGAACGGCGACGGCCCGTACGCATACATCGTCGTCAAGGGCGGCGCCGGTTCGCGGTTCGCGCTCCCGAACGTGACCGGCGGCGTCTCGCTCCGCGTCGGCAGCGACGGGCGTGCGCGGATCGCGTACGAGTCGAACGCCTCGATCGAGCTCGCGACATTCACGGGTTCGGGTTTCTCGGTCGAGACCGTCCCCGGCAAGGCGATGCACGATCCCGTGCTCGTCCTCGA
This sequence comes from Candidatus Limnocylindrales bacterium, assembly GCA_035264845.1. GTDB lineage: Bacteria > Chloroflexota > Limnocylindria > Limnocylindrales > CSP1-4 > JACDAV01. Next base: position 4,758 of record DATFPL010000044.1, read on the forward strand.
CGCGAACGACAACGCCCACGTCATGTATCTCCGGACCTCGATCTACGAGAACGGCATGGGCTGCATCGACAACGGTGAGCTCGATCCGAACCGCGGCCTGTTCTACACGACGAACGCGGGCGGCTCCTGGAAGTCCGACCGGATGACGAGGAACCTGGGCGCGGCTTCGTTCGAGCTCGACCGGGCGACCGGCCAGATCCACGCGGTGATCACGTCCGACGGCACGCTGACGTACTTCACGAAGGCGTCCGGCGGAACGTGGCAGAGCAGGAAGCTCGTCGGCAAGGATGCGATGGATGCGGTCATCGCGCGCGACGCGACGAGCGGCCGAATCGTGATCCTCTACGACAGCATGAGCGAGACGAAGCCCGGGATCTACCGGATCGCCAAGGGCTGACCGACCGAACCGACCGACGAGCGGCAGGCACCGAGCCTGCCGCTCGTTTTCACGCCCGCCGACAGGCACGCGGAGCACTGGCGCCACAGGAGTACCCTCGACCGCGTCAACACGGTCGCGGCACAGGGCGCTCCAGACGCCCGTCGCGACGAGGGAGCTGAGGGATGGTGCCCACCCGTCAGGGCATCCGACTGCCGAGTCGTCGGGCAGCCTCGCGTGCCGGCTATTTCGTGAGCCTGTGCGGCATTGCACACGGGATCGACGTCGTCGCCAAAGGCGCTGAGCAATGACGCTCGAACCACGACGCGTCGCGGCGGTCCTTTCGGTGACCCTTGTCGGACTCCTCGCGGTCGCCGTCGCGACGGCGAGCCCGCAGCCATCACGTCCTGCCGCCGACCGAAGTGCGGCAGCCGTCGCAACACCGCAGCCGTCGCTCGCGAAGCCGAGCGCGGCCGCGACCGCAAAGCCGACGCCGAAGCCCACGCCGAAGCCGGTCGCCGCGAAGTGGGGTGAGCCACAGCTCGTCTTCCCCGGAGGCTGCGGGGCGACTCAGGCCGGTTTTGACGCCTCGGGCCGCGCGCACATCGCGGCCTCGTGCGACCAGAAGCTGATCTACAGCGTCGGAACGACCCAGGGGACGTGGGCGACGACGCAGTTCGACGTACCGGCCAACCGCGTCGAGCAGGACCCGCAGCTCGCGTTCGAGAGCAACGTCGCGTGGCTCGCCTATTCGCGCCTTGCGATTGGCGACGGCGGCTGCGGCGACGACGGACTGAACGATGTCGGAGTGTTCTACCGCAAGCGAACCCTGCCGAGCGGCGACTGGTCCGACCCGAAGCGGATCGGCCAGGCGAGCGACCACTTGATGGCGTTCCGCGTCCACGGAACGACGCTCCACCTGATCGTCACGACGCAGGGCGACGGCGCGGTCTACTACGAGCTCGTCAACGGGAGCGGGACGCATCGTTACCGCATTCCGGGCGCCAGTTCGACGTCCTTGCGGGTGGGCCACGACGGCCGAGCGCGGATCGCGTATCAGGCAAACGGAACGCTTCGCGTCGCGACGTTCACGGGATCCGGCCTGTCGTCAGTCAAGGTCCCCGCAACGGCGGTGCTGGATGCGGGCCTCGCGCTCGACGCTCGCGATCACGTCCACCTGATCTACAGCCGACACGCGGACTGGTCGACGGGCGGATGTGCCGATGGTGGGGACGACGACCCGAACGCCGGGGTGTACTACGTCACGAACGCGTCCGGCGCGTGGCGCACCGAGCGGCTGACGAAGGAGCTCGGAAGCGTGTCCTTCCAGGTCGACGCGAAGACAGGTGAAGTTCGAGCCGCGCTGGGGCTCGACTCCGGGATGGCGTACTACACGAGGGCGCCCGGGGGCGCTTGGCGGCACGAGAAGTTGACGGCGAATGGCTACGGCCCCGTGCTCACCAGGGACCCCGCGAGCGGCCGCCTCCTTGTCGTCTACAGCGGCGGGACGGGTGCCACCAGCGAAGGGATCTACGCGATCTCGAAGGGCGGCTGAACGATGCGCCACACGAAACGCATCTGCGCCGTGGCGCTCGTCGCGATCGTCGCCGCGGGGGGATGCGGCGGTGGGTCCGCGCGGACGCCGGCTCCCGACAGGACGCCATCTTTCGCGACGCCCGCCCCGAGCCCGTCACCGTCGCCTTCGCCCACGCCGCCGCCGCTCGCCGGCACGTGGGTCGTGCCCGCGCTGAACGCACGGATCGGCACTGCCGCCGTCACGCTCAGCGCGAAGTTCAAGGGAGCCAACGCGCCTGCATCGGTGACGTTCACCGCGCGGTCCGGATCGACAAAGAAGACCGCGTGTGCGGCGAAGGCAGTCG
>DATFPL010000045.1:0-4315 GCA_035264845.1 Candidatus Limnocylindrales bacterium
GGCAACCCGAACGTCATCCTCTGCGAGCGCGGCATCCGGACGTTCGAGACGTACACCCGGAACACGATGGATCTGGCCGCCGTTCCCCTCCTCCATCACCTGACCCATCTGCCGGTCATCGTCGACCCGTCGCACGCGACCGGCAAGCGCTGGCTCGTCAAGCCGCTGGCACTCGGCGGCGTCGCGGTCGGGGCCGACGGCGTCATGGTCGAGGTCCACCCGCGACCCGAGGAGGCGCTCTCCGACGCCGAGCAGCAGCTGACGCTCGAGCAGTTCGCCGACATGATGACGTCGCTCGTCCCGGTCCACGCCCAGGTCCGGTCGCTCCACGGCGACCCGCTCGTGACGGGCTCCGCGCTGGGAATCGGTGGCGGGAGCAGGCATTGAGCGCCGCGACCAGGGCACCACGCACCGCGGACGCGGACGCCGTCGTCGTCCCGGCCGCTGCACGTCTTCGCGGCGAGCTGCGGCCGCCGGGCGACAAGTCGATCAGCCACCGCGCGCTCATGCTCGCGGCGCTCGCCGACGGCGAGAGTCGGATCGTGGGTGCCGGCGACGGCGGCGACGTTCGATCGACGGCGGGGATCGTCGAGCGGCTCGGCGCGTCGGTCAACCGAACCGCGTCCGACGGTCGGACCGTCGACTACGTGGTGCGGTCGCCCGGCGTCGACGGACTCGTGGCGCCGGGCACACCGCTCGACTGCGGCAACTCCGGGACAAGCCTCCGGCTGTTCGCCGGGATCTTCGCCGGGCTGCCGATGACCGTCACCCTCGACGGCGACGATTCGTTGCGACGGCGTCCCGTCGCTCGTATCATCGAGCCGCTTCGTGCGATGGGCGCGCGGCTTTCGGCGCGCGACAACGACTCCGTCCCTCCGCTCACGATCGTCGGCCACGCGCCACTCGACGCGATCGCGGCGGCACCGCCGGTGCCGAGCGCCCAGGTCAAGTCGGCCATTCTGTTGGCCGCTCTCCGCGCCGCGGGAACGACGAGCGTCACGGAGTCCGTCGCGACTCGCGACCACACCGAGCGGATGCTGCGGGCGCGCGGTGTCGACGTTCGGCGGGATAGCGGCGAACGAGGCGCGGTGACGGTGAGTCTCGACGGAGGTGGCACGGTGCGAGCAATCGACGAGCAGGTGCCGGGCGACGTCTCTGCCGCCGCGTTCTGGCTCGTCGCGGCGGCGATCCACCCCGATGCGGAGTTGACGCTTCGCGGCGTCGGCGTCAACCCGACGCGGCGAGCTGTCGTCGACGTGCTGCGCGCGATGGGCGCGGAGATCGACGAGTCGCCGATCGGCGGTGCGGACGACGGCGTCGGTGAGCCGCGGGCGGACATGGTCGTGCGCTCGAGCGCGCTGCGCGGGATCGAGCTGGGGCCGGGCGACGTCGCCGCGGCGATCGACGAGATCCCGATCCTCTGCCTCGCCGCGGCCGCGGCGAGCGGCACGACGCGGATCCGCGGCGCCGGGGAGCTGCGGAACAAGGAATCGGACCGCATCGCCGGCATCGCGACCGGCCTTGCCGCGATGGGCGTCCGCATCGCCGTCGATGGCGACGACATCACGATCGACGGCGGCGGCCGGCTCGTCGGCGTCACAACCGACAGCGTCGACGACCACCGGCTGGCGATGACTTTCGCCGTCGCCGGCCTCGTCGCCGCGGGCGAGACGACAATTTGCCGCGCGTCGAGCGCAGCGGTCTCCTATCCGGGCTTCTTCGACGAACTCGAAAGGGTGCGAGCATGACGAAGCGAGTGGTGCTCATCGGCCATCCCGTGGCCCACTCGCTGTCGGGCGCGATGCAGCAGGCCGCGTTCGACGCGCAGGGGATCGACGCGTCGTACGAGCTGTGGGACCGCGCGCCGATCGACCTCCCCGAAGCCGTTGCCGACCTGCGGGGCGATGACTTCCTTGGCGCGAACCTGACGATCCCGCACAAGGAGCGCGCGGTACCCCTCGTCGACCGCCTCACCGAGGAGGCGCACGCGACAGGCGCGGTCAACACGATCACGCGCGAAGGCAAGCGGCTCGTCGGTCACAACACGGACGTCGTCGGGTTCCGGACGGCGCTCGACCGGCTCGTCGGGAAGCAGAAGATGCCGCGCCAGGCGGTCGTACTCGGCGCGGGAGGCGGCGCGCGGGCCGTCATCTACGGCCTGATCATCGAGGGCTTCCAGCGGATCATCGTCTTCAACCGCCACCTGCACCGCGCAGAGGGAATGGTCCGGCACTTCGGGCGGAGCGCGGCACACATGGAGCTACGCGCGATGCCGTGGCACGAGTCGATCATCGAATCCGAGCTCGTGAAGTCGAAGGTCCTCGTCAACGCGACGTCGATCGGGCTCGTCTCCGACGACTCGCCGATCCCGGGCGACATCATCTCTCCCGAGCTGCTCGTCCTCGATCTCATCTACAGCCGGACGAAGCTCCTGCGCGACGCCGAGGCGGCGGGTGCGACCGCGATGGACGGCGAGCTGATGCTGCTCCACCAGGGAGCGGCGGCGTTCACCCTCTGGACCGGGCAGCCAGCACCGCTCGAGCTGATGCACTCAAAGCTTGCGGAGGCGCGGGCGGGCGGCCTTCGATCGGCCGAAGGGGAGCCAGCGGGCGCCGCGTCGGGGGCGTCCGGCGGATCCGGCGCCGCCGACTGACCCGAGGCGACGGAGGGGTGGGGCGCTTTCGGTTCCTGACCGCCGGCGAATCGCACGGCCCGACGCTCGGCGTCATCGTCGAGGGCGTCCCGGCCGGGCTGCGGATCACCGCCGACGACCTCGCGGTCGACCTCGCCCGACGGCAACGCGGCTACGGTCGCGGCGCGCGGCAGTCGATCGAGCAGGATCGCGCGGAGATCTCCGCCGGTGTGCGTCACGGCATGACGCTCGGGTCGCCGATCCTCCTCATTGTGCCGAACCGCGACTGGGCGAACTGGACCGGGGTCATGGCGGTCGAGCCGCTCGACGCGGACGCGGCCGCCGAGCTCGAGGCGCTCGCGGCGGACGGCAACAAGCGGGCGACGCCGGTGACGCGCGTCAGACCAGGCCACGCCGACCTCGCGGGCGCCCTCAAGTACGGGTTCAGCGATGTCAGGAACGTCCTCGAGCGCGCGTCGGCGCGCGAGACCGCGGCGCGCGTCGCGGCCGGCGGCGTCGCCCGCGCCTTCCTGCGCGAGCTAGGGATCGATGTCTGGTCGTTCACCGCCGAAGTCGGCGGCGTCGCATTCGATCCGTCGCGCGCCTCGCGGTCGAGGGATGAGGCCGATGCGTCGCCGCTCCGCTGCCCGGATCCCGCGGCCGAGGAGCGGATGATCGCGAGGATCGACGAGGCGCGCTCGAACGGCGACACGGTCGGCGGCGTGTTCGAGGTCGTCGTCCACGGGGCGCCGATCGGGCTCGGCAGCTACGTCCAGTGGGATCGCCGGCTCGACGCCGCGCTCGCCGCCGCCGTGATGAGCATCAACATCGTCAAGGGGGTCGAGATCGGGCTCGGGTTCGAGCAGACGCGCCGGTTCGGGTCGCAGGTCCACGACGTCATCGAGGGCCGCGGCGAGGCCGGCCGCTGGATCCACCGAACGAACAACGCCGGCGGGCTGACGGGCGGCGTGACCAACGGCGAGCCGATCGTCGTGCGCGGGGCCGTGAAGCCGATCTCGACGCTCGCGCGACCGCTGCCGTCCGCCGACCTGCTGACCGGCGAGGCCGTCGACAAGGCGCACTACGAACGCAGTGACATCTCGGTCGTGCCGGCGGCGGGCGTGGTCGCCGAGGCGATGGTGATGCTGACGCTGGCCGACTTCGTGCTCGAGAAGTTCGGTGGCGATTCCGTCGGCGAGACGCGCGACAACATGGAGCGATACCGGGAACGGATCTCCCGGCCCGTCGTCGCCACGTCGCCGACGATCAGGAACGTCGCGACGGTCGCGGCCTCCGCGTCGACGGGATCGGACCCCGTCGAGGGCGGTGTCGGCTCCGGCGGCGACGACTGACGGCGGAAATGGACGTCATCCTCGTCGGGCTGCCGGGGAGCGGGAAGAGCGCCGTCGGGCGACGCCTCGCGCAGCGTCACGGCGCTGTCTACATCGACCTCGACGACGCGATCGAGAAGGCCGCCGCGATGTCCGTTGCCGAGATCTTTGCCGCCGACGGCGAAGAGGGCTTCCGAGCCCGGGAGCGGGCGGCGGTGACGGAGCTGGGCGACCCCGATCGCGACCCGTCGGTCAGGCGAGTCATCGCGACGGGCGGGGGCGCGGTGGTCGACCCCCGCAATCGGTGGCGGCTCTATCGCGGCCGTGTCCCCGTCTGGCTCGACGCGCGTCC
>DATFPL010000046.1:0-7271 GCA_035264845.1 Candidatus Limnocylindrales bacterium
CTACGACGATGCCGCGCGCCGCGACGGCCTCGGCCGCCCGGAGGGTCTTCGTCGCAAGGACGTCGACGACCGATTCCTGGAAGCCCCATGCCAGCTCGGCGGTCACCGCGTCCGGGAGCGTGGCCGTCGGCTCACCGGCGATGCCGGCGTCGGCGCGCGCCCCCTCGACGATCCTCCGCGCCGCGGTCTTGAGCCCGGAAAAGCTGAAGTCGAACGAGTCCCCGAGCCACGCGCGCGGGAACACGACGTCGCGGCGCGTGGCGCCGGCAGCGGCCTTCATGATCGCGGGCCCACCCGGGTAGCCGAGGCCGAGCAGCCGGCCGACCTTGTCGAATGCCTCGCCTGCGGCGTCGTCGACCGTCTGGCCGAGGAGGCGATACGTGAGGTGATCGCGCATCTCGACGAGGAACGTGTGGCCGCCCGATACGACGAGCGCGACGAGCGGGAACGGCGGCTCCTCCCGCTCGGCCTCGCCGGGATCGAGCAGCCAGCCGGCGTAGACGTGCCCCTCGAGGTGGTTGACCCCGACGAGCGGCTTGTCGTGGACCCACGCCAGGGCCTTGGCGAAATTGATCCCGACGAGCAGCGATCCGGCGAGCCCCGGCCCGTACGTGACCGCGATCGCACCGATGTCGTCCCACGACGCGCCTGCCGCGGTCCACGCTTCGTCGAGCGCCGGGACGATCCAGCGGAGATGCGCGCGGGCCGCGACCTCGGGAACGATGCCGCCCGTCGCCGCGTGGAGCGCGACCTGGCTGGCGACGATGTTGGCGAGGATCCGGCGGCCGTCGACGAGCGCGATCCCCGTCTCGTCGCACGAGGATTCGATCGCCAGCGTCAGCGACCCGGTCATGGGTTCGTCCCGGTCGTGGCGCCGCTCGACCGGGACGACGTGTCGGCGTCATCGCCGATCGCCGCAGCCGAGAGCTCCTCGCGGAGTCGTTCGACGCGGCGCCGCATCCGGGCGTCGTCGAGCCGATCGGTCGTCATGATCAGCGCGTCCTCGTTGTCGTCGCTGTAGTAGCGCGGCCGCAGCCCGACTGGACGAAAGCCGTACTTCTCGTACAGCCGACGCGCGGCGAGGTTCGACAACCGGACCTCGAGTGTCGCCTCGCGCGCGCGTCGCGACACCGCCACGTCGAGGAGCGTGAGCAGCAGGCGCTCGCCGATGCGCCGTCGGCGCCACCCGGGATGGACCGCAAACGTGGTGATGTGCGCCTCGTCGAGCATCAGCCACATTCCGGCGTAGCCGACGACGTCGTCGTCGAGCCGCGCCACGATGTACGTCGCGAGCCGGTTCGTCTCGAGCTCGCTGCGATACGCATGGGGAGGCCACGGCGTCGTGAAGCTGGCCTGCTCGATCGCGTGGACGGCGGGGAGGTCGGCGAGGGTCATGGCTCCGATATGGGGCGTCAGCGGGAGTCGTGCGACCACGTCACCTCCCCGCTCGCCGCGATCACGCCACGCGGCAGCGTCACGTACTCGGGAACGAGGCCGGCGAGATCGTCGATGGCGCCGGCGGCGAGGCGCGCCGCTGCCAGCCGGAGCAGCTGCGATCCCAGGCCGTCGCGTGCCGCGTCGCCGCGCGTCACGGCGTCCGCATCGGCGCGGCCCTCGAGGTCGATCGCAACGACGACGTCGCCACCGCGCACGTCGGCGTCCGTGCCCGCGGGCAGCAGGCGCGCCGCCGCGCCGGCCCGGCATTCCACTCGATCCGATGGGCCCGCGGGCAGGAGCAGCACGACCCGCGCGGGGTCGACGTCGTGCGCGGCCGCCGCCGCGGCGATCAGCGCATCGGACGTCGCGATCCCGACGAGCGGCCGACCCAGCGCGTGGGCGATCCCTTTCGCTGTCGCGAGACCGACGCGGAGCCCCGTGAATGCGCCGGGTCCCGTGCCGACGACGATGGCGTCGAGGCGCGAGCGTCGCACGTTGGCCTCGCCGAGCACGCGGCCGATCGATGGCAGCAGCCACTCGCCGTGTCGATGCTCGGCCGGCCACCACGACAGCCCGAGGGCGTCCCCGGCAGGCGTTCCGACGGCGACGATGACGCGGCTCGTCGCGGTGTCGATCGCGAGGATCGCGTGGCGCCGCCCGTCGTGCCGGGGACTGCCGCCGGTCACGACACCGCCGCCAGGTACCGGGCGTGGCGGTCACCGTGCGAGGAGAGCCGGATCGTCCGCGGCTCATCGCCGGTCCCGTCGATCCGCACGTCGAGCCGCTCCCGGGGCAGCGCCGCGCCGAGGCGGTCAGGCCACTCGACGAGCGTGATGCCCGTCGACTGCCGGTCGTCGATCAGGCCGCCACCGAGCGCGTCCTCTGCGCCCGCCAGCCGATAGAGATCGATGTGAAACAGCGGCAGCCGGCCGGCGTACTCGCTCATGAGGATGAAGCTTGGCGACGTGACGGTGTTGCCGACGCCAAGCCCGGCTCCGAACCCCTTCGCGAGCTGCGTCTTGCCGGCTCCGAGATCGCCCCACAGGCAGATCAGATCGCCGCGCTCGGCGATCGACGCAAGCGACGCGCCGAGGGCACGCGTCGCCTCCGGGTCGCGGCTCGTGATCGTTCGTTCGACGGCGGGCGGAGCGCACATGGCACGCCCGAGCGTAGCCGAAGGCCGAGCGCCTCGCCGATCGCGCGGCGGTGCCGACGTTACGCGCGCGGCGCAGTCGGCGGGGCGTCAGCCGTCGCGTTCGAGGTCGGAGATCGGGACCGCGACGGGTGCCTCGTCACCGAACCGGACGAAGGCGGCGTTGAGGTGCGTCCCACCCGGGAAGCGGCGCAACCCGGCGAGGCCTTCCCAGCGGCCGATCTGCCCGGCAAGCGGCCCGGACCGGACGTGGACGACACCACGCTCTGCCGCACCGACATCGACGCCGTCCGGATCGAATACGAGTCGCGGCGGGTTGCCGACGATCGCGACGTCCCGCCCGGCGATCCTCTCGAGGAGCGCCATCACCGGCGCCGAGATGGGCCGCCGGACGAGGCCGTGCAGCACGAGGACGGCGAGCGGAGGCAGGCGGTGGAGCGCGGCGCGCTGTCGCGCCTCGGAGGCCAGGAAGTCGCGCCGCTCCTTCGTCGCCAGCGCCGCGACGACGATCCCGCGGACGCCCATCGCGCGCGCCCGCGTCAGCGCCTCCGCCTCGATCCGCGCGCCGACGACGAGAATCGCGCCGGACGCGCCGACGTCCAGGGCGCGCGGCATCAACTCGCCGTCGGCACCCGTCGCGATGTCGAGCCGGCCGCGCGCAGAGCCCCCGAGTGCCAGGGCGCCACGGAGCCCGGCGCCGGCGGCGCGGATCGCGATCCCCATCCCCGGCCTGATGTCGCGGACGATCCCCGCGACCGGCGATTCGAGCCGCTCGCTCGCCTCACCCGCGGCGATGCGCCAGCGCCCCGATGACTCGAACAGGAGCTCGCCTTCGGACTCACCGCCCCTCGCTCTGCCAGCCGGAGCCGCTGCCGTCCAGCGGCTGCCGGGCCGAAGACCCTGTCCCGCCGGGATGTCGGCGACGTGGGTGTCCCGCAAACGCTCCGCGAGCGGCGTCCCGGGCGCGATGGCATCGCCGGCGGCTACGAGCGGGCGATCGCCCGGCGCCAGCGGCAGCCACGCGTCGACCTGGCGCTCGACGAGCGGGCGGACCGCCACGAGGTCGAGCCCGGGCGCGATCTCAGTGGTCCCCGACGCGGGCCGGTCCTGGGTCATTCCAGCCCGGCCCACAGCGCCTCCTGCCATCCGGCGAGCAGCTCACGTCGGCGGTCGGGACGTTCCGGGAGCTGGAGCGGGACGTCGCGCAGGTCGACGAGCAGACCGCCGAGGCCGCCCGCGACGTCGACGGCGAAGTGTCGACCTCGCGTTCCGAGGCGGACCGCGTCGCGGAACTGGAACTCCGCGACCGCGCTCTCGCCCGGCGGAAGGTCGACGAGCTCGATCCCACCGGGGACCAGGTCGATCTCGGTCGATCCCGTTCGACCGTGCACGACGAGGCGACCGGTCGATCGTCCCGCCTTGAGACCCTGCGGCATGACGACGCTGCCCAAGGGCGCCAGCAGGTCGTCCGCGAGGTCGGCGAACATCGCCCGCCGCTCGACCGGGTCCTCGATCGTGCCGAGGGGGGCGATGAGCCGCGCATGGTCCCACGCGATCTGGCAGGCGCCCGCGCGACGGACGACGTCCGCGACGGCGAGCGCGACCGCGGGACCCGGCGCTACGGCCCACGCGCCGCCGGCGACGACGACGAGGTCGGATGGCGGGAGCGCATCGAGATCCGGCGTCGCACGGACGAGCCGCTCGAGGGCCGCGCGCGCGGCGGCGATCCGGAGCGCCGCCCCGTGGCCCGCGACGTCGCCCCACGGCGAGAGCCGAAGCTCGTGGAGCCGATCACGCAGCCGGTGCCGATCGACGGCGGTGGTCGACCACCCGAGGACGCCGTCGACGACGGATTCGTCGGATTCACTCGGAACGAGCGCGGCGTCCGCGACGGCCGCCCACGAGGCGGTCGCCGGCGCGCCCGCTGTGCCGGGAACGGCAACGATCCGGATCGCGCCATCGAACCCGATGTCGATCGTCTCGACGCGGCGGTCGAGCGCTTCGGCGAGCGACAGCGAGCCCGCGAGGAACGCGCGCCGGGAATCGCCGGCCGGGCCGCGAAGCCCGGCGAGGAGGTCCCGCAGCGCCGTCCCCGGAGGCGAGCCGGCGTTCGCGGCCGGCGCGAGCAGGACTTCGTGCGGTGCCTCGCCGTTGCGGCCGGCGAACCGGGGCATCTGCTGGCCGAGGCCGCCGGCGAGGACGACGCGGAGATCCGAGCGGCGGGTGGCTGCCGCGGAGACGAGCGCGGCGATCTCGGCAAGGCCCGCGCGCTCGTCCCCCGTCGGTGGCTCCGCCGCACCGGCGAGGACCGTCGAGACAGATCGGTCGAGGAGGAGCGCCGTGAGCTCGAGGGCGTTGCCGCGCTCGAGGCTGGCCGGGCTCGTGCGCCAGCCACTCCGATCCGCGGCGGCCACGAGAGGCCCAAGCGACCGTTCCGTGGCCGCGACGACGGCGAGTCGCGAGCTGGGGGCGGAGCGGGCGGTGATGCGTGCGACGGCGGCGGCGCCGTCGCGGAGTCCCAGTTCGTCGGCGAGACCTGGATCCGTCGATTGCAAGCGCTCGACGAGGCTGTCCGCGATCGCGTCCTCGGGCACGTCGGACGGGAGCGAGACCGCGCCGACGAGGCGCCAGTGACCCGCGACCCGCCCGATCAGCGCGGCCGACGTGGTTGCGGCGCCCACGTCGAGGGCGAGAAAGGCGCGAGGGTCGCTCGACACGGCGCCAATGCTAGCGTCGAGCAACAGCCCCCGCTCGCTTTCTCCGGCGCTCCGCCGCGAACGCGCCGGGGCGGCGCCGGACGCGAGGCTCAGGCGTCCCAGCTGACCTCGTCGTCGATATCCTCGAGGCGGGCGATGAGAAGCTCGATCCCGGCGTCGTCGGCGAGGATCGCCGTCGCGCCCTCGAGCTCGCCGCCGAAGAGGTTGCGCAGCACGGGGTCAAAGAACAGCATCGCGTTCGCGCCGAGCGGGCGGTACGGGCGACTCGCCTGGAGGAAGTGGACGGCCGGCGTCGTCAGGCCCCGAAGCTGGATCTCGCGCGCGACCTGCTCGACGAGCTCGTCGCGCTGCTCGTCGGTCGGCTCGACCGGGAAGCTCACGCCCCGTGCTCCACGAGCCAGCCAAGCGGCACGGCGGCGTCCGCGGCCGCCGTTGCCGCTACCGCGGCTTCGAACGCGCGATATGGCGTCGCCCCGCGCAACGCGAAGATCACGTGCTCGATGTCCGGGCTCCGCGGGAGCTCGTCGCGAACCGTGGCCACGACGATCCGTGCCGCTTCGTCGAGCGGGAACCCGCCCACTCCCGTGCCGAGCGCGGGGAACGCGATGCTCGACGCGCCGATCGCGCGGGCCTGCGCCATCGCGCTCCGGACGGCCGCCTCGATGACCGGGGCGCTCGTTCGCCGATCGCGGTCGAGCGACACGGCGTGGATGACGGCGCGCGCGGCGAGGGATCCCGCCGGTGTGACGACGGCGGAGCCGAGCGCAGCCGGCGCGTTCCGCACCGCGGCGAACTCGATCCCGTCACCGCCCGCTCGCTTGATCGCGCCGCCGACGCCCGTCGACATCCACAGCGACACCGTCGCCGCGTTCACGATCGCGTCGACCTCGAGGTCGCAGATGTCGCCGTTCCAGAGCTCGATCCGGGCCACAGTTCCTCTTCGCCGTTCAGCGTCCGCATCCCGACCGGGCCGGCGGCGGCATGGTACACCCGGGGCAGACGCCGGGACATCGCCGTGACCACCTCCCACGAGATGGTGGAGCGCGCCCGCGCCACGTCGACAGCCGTGATCGCCTCGTCGCCGTCCCGGCCGATCAGGGTGAGCTCGTCGTCGACGTCGACGGGACGACCCGGAACGTCGGTCACGTCGGCCATGACGGCGTCCATGGCGACAGTCCCGACGAGCGGAACGCGGCGCCCGCGGACGAGGGCTTCCGCTCGATTCGAGAGCGTCCGCGACCAGCCGTCCCCGTAGCCGAGCGGCAGCGTCGCGATCCGCGTGGGCCGCCGCGTCTCGAAGGACGGCCCGTAGGAGATCCCCCAACCCGCGGGCAGGTCCACGACGCGGACGGGGCGCGCGCGCAGTGCGAGCACAGGCCGGAGGCGCGCGGCGAGCGCGGAGTCGACGCCCGCCATGTCGTCGGGAACGATGCCGTACGTGGCGAGGCCCGGGCGGACGGCTTCGTACGCCGGGACGCCCGCGACGAGCCCGCCGCTCGCGGCGATGTGCCGCGCGACGCGCGCTCCGCCGCGGTCGCGGACGGCGTCGGCGCCGGCATCGAACCGCGCCCGCTGGGTCGCCGTTCGCGTCGCGTCCCCTGGCGCCTGGAGATGCGACCACACGGCGTCGAGACGGACGCCGGGCGACCGCGCGATCGCGGCGGCGACGGCGGCCAGCCGCTCCGGCAGGACGCCGCCGCGCCCAAGCCCCGTCTCGACCTCGATCTGGAGCCGAAGTTGATGCTCCGCGGCGCCGTCCGGGACGGCCGCCAGAAGGCGCTCCAGCAGAACGTCGTCGCCGACGCTCAGCCCGATGTCGAGCCGCGCGGCCTCGCCGGCGAAGAGTGGCGGGACCGGATACAGCACGAGGATCGCCGCGTGGAGGCCGGCCATCCTCAGCTCGACCGCCTCGTCGAACGTCGCGACGGAGAAGCCCTCGACGCCCGCCGCCTCGAGCGCCCGCG
>DATFPL010000047.1:0-10223 GCA_035264845.1 Candidatus Limnocylindrales bacterium
ATGAGGAACGCGCCCGGCCCAAAGTACTGCGACACGTCGACGATGCCGGACGACTCCCAGTCGGCCGTGGGATGGCTGACGACCGCGATCGGGGCGCCGGCACCGGTCGCGAGGTCGTACTCCCAGAGACGCGCGTTCGTCGCGTCCGGGAACGTCGCCGAGACACGGTTGTGGCCGCCCGGGTCCTCGGTCACGAGGAGCTTGCCATCCGCGGTCGTCTCGACGTTGTCGGGCTGGTGGAGCGCCGCCGCGTTGTTGTAGCCGGCGGCGTCGGCATCGACGAGGATCGACAGACTGTCGACGTCCGTCGGGTCGGCGGGGTTCAGGACGAGCTTGAAGATGCGGCCGTTGCCCCACGGCCCGCGCGTCGAGCTGCTGCCGCGGGAGAGGCGGCCCGTCGTCGCGTTCGGGATCGCCCGAGGCTCGCCGGTGTCGGCGAAGTAGATGACGTTGGGGCTCGTCTTGTCGTAGGCGAGGTCCTCGATCCGGATGAACTGGAAGACGTTGTTCGCGTTCGACCACGTCTCGAGCCCGGTCTGATCGCCGGTCGCGACCTGGCGCGGGATGGCGACGAAATGACCGGACACGGTCTGCCCGAGCGAAAGGTCGCCGTAGTCGTTCACCGCCGTGTTGTCCGACACGAAGCCCATGAGCGTCCCGCTGTCGTTCCAGACGCCGTCGCTCGTGGCTGCGCTGTACATGTAGAGCTGCGACGACGGCGCCGCGAACGTGTCGTCGCCGGTGACGACGACCGGATGGCCGAACCCGGGCACGGCCACGGCGTTTTCGTGATTCATCCGGCCGAGGCCGTAGATCGACCGGTGGTCGCCGGTCGCGGGGTCATACGCGACGACGACGCCCGCCTGCTCCGCGCCCGCTCCCGCCGGCCACGCAGCGCCGGTCCGGTTGACCAGGTCGCTCGTCTCCTCGTTTGTGAGGACGAGATTGCGGTCGAGGCCCTGCGCGGGTCCGGCAAAGAAGTTCGAGCAGAACCGCTGGTAGTTCGAGGCGCTGGCGATGACGAGCTCGCCGTCCAGAACCTTGCCCGCACCGCGCTTCAGCGTGAGGTGACTTAGCTGGGCGTTGTCGAAGTCGGCGAGCCCGTTGGGCGGGACCGGAAACGGCACCGTCGACGTCTCGTGGTTGACGTAGATGTCGACGTTCGTCCGGCCACTCGGATCGACCGCGATGCCGTCCGGGATTGCCTCGAACCGGTACCCGTTGGCGAGCCTGTCGCCGACCGTGATGATCGGCTTCACCTCGAGGCCCGCGAGCAACGGCGTCAGCATCGGTGCCGATTGGGTGATGAACCCCGCAGCGGGCGATGCGGCGGTCGCGACGGGCACGAGCCCGGCGCCGAGACCGAGAGCGGCGAAGAGCGCGACATACCGTCGCGATCGGGGCAGCGCCATGGATCCTCCTCCCCGCGGCCGGCGCGATGCGGCGCTCGGTTCCGGCGCGGACGGTCATCGTGCGCCGCGCCCCTTCGTCACCGCAAGCCGGGTGGTGCCAAACGGCACCGCTCCCCGCCCCGAGCGATCAGGCCGGCGTCGCCAGCCAGTTCGGCAGCTCGGACGTGAGCGTCGCGAGCGGCAACGAGCCGTGGCCGAGCACCGCGTCGTGGAATGCCCGCAGGTCGAACCGGGAACCGTCGCGCGCCGCCAACTCGTTGCGCAGCCGCTCGATCTCGCGCTGCCCGATCTTGTACGTCAGCGCCTGGCCCGGCCAGCAGATGTAGCGGTCCGTCTCGATCGTCGCGTCGGTCTCCGACAGCCCGGTGTCGAGGAGGAAGTCGATCGAGCGCTGGCGGTCCCAGCGCAGCGCGTGGAGCCCGGTGTCGACGACAAGCCTTGCCGCGCGCCACGCCATCGCGTCGAGCATCCCGAAGCGCTCCGCCTCGGATCGGTAGAGGCCCATCTCCGCGGCGAGCTTCTCGCTGTAGAGGCCCCAGCCCTCGACGTAGGCGCCGCCGACGATCCGCGCGCCGAGGCGGCGGAACGTGATCAGGTCCGGGTTCTCCATCTCCAGCGCGATCTGGAAGTGGTGCCCCGGGACGGCCTCGTGGTACGTCGTCGTGGCGAGCTTGGTGTACGTCCGCGACGAAAGGTCGTACGCATTGACGTAGTAGATGCCGTTGCGAGAGCCGTCTACTGACGGCGGGAAGTAGTAGGCGAACGGCGCGTCCTTCTCCTTGAACTCCTCGACCGGGCGCACCTCGATGCCCGCCTTGGGCAGCCGCCCGAAGAAGCGCGGCGCGATCGCCATCGCCCGTTCGATGTCCTCGTTGGCACGGTCGACGAGCGCCTGTCGCGACGTCGGTACGTTCGACGCGTCGGCGGCCAGCGAGGCCCGGTACGCCTTCGTGTCGTCCCCGAAACCGGCAGCCGACGCGATCTCGCGGCGCTCCGCCTCGATCTGCTCGATCTCCGACATCCCGATCTCGTGGACCTCGCGCGGGTCGAGGTCGAGCGTCGTGAACGAGCGAATGGCGGTGCGGTAGATCGCGTCGCCGTTCGGCGCGGACCAGAGGCCGGGGTTCTCGCGGGTCTTCGGCAGGTACTCGTCGCGGAGGACCTCGAGGAACGCGCGGTCGGCCGGATAGACGTGATCGCGAACCGCATCCCGGACGCGCTCACGGTCGGCGTCATTTGCCACGTTGACCATCGCGGGGATGACCGCGTCCTCGATCGGCACGGCGAGGAGCCGCTCGATCTGCGCGATCGTCCGCTCGGCCACGATCCGTGGCGCGGTGAGCCCGTCGGCCATGCCGTCACGCAGGACCTGCGTGTTGGCGGCCATGTAGCGGGGGTACGCCGCGAGGCGGGCGACCAGCTTCTCGAGCTTCTCCGGCGTGTCCGCGGGCTGGAACTGGGTCAGCTGTGGCAACAGCGTCTGCGGCCCGGCCATCTGATCGACGACGCGGAGCTCGTGGAGCCTCTGGTCGTCCTCCTCGATACCGAGCTCGGCGATGACCTCGAGCATGTTGCGCGTGATCCGGTCCTCGACGGACAGGCCGTCGGCCGGGATCGCCTTGACTTCCGCGAGGGTCGATTCGAGCAGCCGGCGCGCCTTCGAACGCCCTTCCGGTCCCGGGTCCTCGAGGCGGTCGGCGTAGCGCTCGTCGCCGTACTGGGTCGCGAGCGTCGGGTTGAGCTCGAGGAGCGACTCCCAGAAACGGTCGGCAAGCTGGTTCACGGACGACGCCGTGTCGCGGTTCGTCACGGGAGGGCCTCCAGGCTGGTCGCGGTCATCCCGCGGGGCGCCGCGGTGTCGCGGCAGGATTGGTGCGCGACAGCCTACCGCGCGAGGTCGAAGAGCGGCATCTGGCGGCCGGCACCTTCGACCTCGGGATCGAGCCCGAGGTACGGCTCGAGGTCGTCGATGTCCAGCGGCGACCGCGCCAGGAACGCGCGGAGGTAGTCCCACTTGAGGACGTGCCAGTTCCCCTCGTCGAGGGCTGCCCGGAGGAGTGGCGACCGCGCGATCTTGTGCCGAAGGAGCTCAGTCCGTTCGCCGGGCACGACGAGGAACCGGATGAGCCGATCGTCGGCGGGGATCCGCGCGTGACGGCGGAGCACGGTGTCGCCGAGCATCGCCGTCCACTCGACCTCGAACGCGAACGCGGCGCGATTGCGGACGTACCAGATGCAGTCGACGGCCTCGAGGGCATCGATCGGGCCGCGCGCGACGGTCGACATCGGGACGTTGCGCTCACGGTCGTCGAGGACGTCGCCGAGGCGGCGATCCCCCACTCGTCGCGACTGCTCGCGCAGCCCGAGCCAGACGTTCATCCTCAGCCGGTGGCCGCCGTCGGCGAGCGCAGCGAGCAGGTCGCCGTGCTCCCGTGAGCGGCGGACGAGGTCCTCGTCGGTGGCGAGCCGCTCCGCCGTGCTGTCGGCGCTTCGGTAGCTCTCGAGGCACGCGCTGATGAGCGCCTCGTCGGGGACGTCGTGCTCGCCGAAGAGCGTCGCGATCCGGTCGAGGAACGCGGCTTCGGAGAGCTGTCCCGCTGTCGACAGCACGCTGTAGACCGCCCACTCCGCGCGATCGGCGAGCGGGGCGGCACTGCCGGCGATGTCGTCGCGGTCGGTGAGCCACCAGGTGCCAGGCGCGACCTCGACGAGTCGCCGCTGCGCCCGGCGCGTCAGCTCGTCGCGGATCAGCGCGAGAAGCGCGTCGACGTGGTCGCCGGCAGCAGTCGGAGCGGTCGCGGGTCCGCCGGAGCCGCCGCCGAGTGATCGCGGCGGCGCGCTGTCGACGAGCCGCCGGAGCTGGCCGCTGCGGTCGAGCGCCACGAGAATCTCGCCGAGAAGGCGCTCCGTGCGGGCCGGCTCGCCTCTGGCACGCAGTACGGCGACGGCGGCCTCGCTCACGGCCCGGGCCGCCTCCGTTGCTGAGAACGGCCGCGCGTCGTACCGCTCCGGGCGGGCGAACACGCCGGGCGACTGGACGAGGTCGGGGTCGCCTGCACCACCGGGCAGCGCCGGCAACGCGACGTTGGCGCGGGTGCGCGCGGCCGGCGGGACCGCGGCGCCGGGCGGCAGCAGCTCCACGAAGCTCGTCGCGGCCTCGTCGGGCTCGGCGAGCTTCGCGGCGAGGAGCCGGAAGCCTGCACCCACTCCGCCGAGCGTCGCGGCGACGACAGCCTCCGGCTCGGTGCCGTCGACGAGGATGACGGCGCGCGCATCGACGTCGAGGAGGGGCGCCACCGCGTCGAGCGAGCGTCGGAGCGCCGCGGCCTGCCAGCCCCACGGCACCTGGACCGGCCCCGCGAGGAGCGCCTCGACCGGGAGCGTCGCGGCGGCGTCGCGGCCGAGCGCCCAGGCGGTCGTCACGAACGCGACGGCAGTCGATTCCTGTGTCGGCCGCGGCGGCCCCTGGCCGAGGACGAGACGGGCCTTCGGGCGGACCGGGCGGTCGGCGAGCGCGGCGGCATCGGCCTCGAGCGAGCGGAGCGCCGAAGGGCCGCCGAGACGGACGACGACGTTGGCGCCGCCGTCGACGAGTGACTGGAGATCTCCGCCGAAGCGCGCCGGGAGGTGCGGCACCTGGCCCGACTCGAGCTCCTGGACAAACGTCCGGACGGCGCGGAAGCCGTCCTCGAATGCGACCCATGGGTTCCGCTCCCGCCACTGCCCGCCGGGAACGGAGCGAACGCGACCGGCCGAGATTCGGAGGGTCCCTGGTGCGCCATGGCTGCCCGCAAGGCGGCTCGCCGGCAGCACCGCGCCGACGAACGCGAGCCGGAGCGCCGCTTCGACGGGCTCGGCGCGCAGCTCCTGCTCGATCCGGGCCAGGATCGCGGCGAGCCCCGCGAGCTGGCGATCCGTATGGAGCGCCACGAGCTCCGCCGCGAGAGCGTCGTGGCCGTCGGGAACCGGGAACCGCTCGGCGATCGCGGCGCGCGTGGCCGCAGCCGCGTCGACGCCGGCCGCGGCGAGGGCGATGTCCGCCGCGTCGACCGGTGCGTGGCGAACCTCCGCGCCGCCGCGCTGATCGCGGCAGACGCCGCAGCCGTACTCCTTTCGGACCGGCACTGCCGGCGCGCCGCGGCCATGCGCCTCCCATACGAGCTCATCCGCGACCACGGCCCGGTCGCATGTCGCGCAGCGAGTCGCAAATGCATCCGCGATCTCCTGCCGAACGGTCGAGCGCTCGCCCGGCGCGTTCGCCAGCGCCTGGAACGCGGCGTCGAGGTGGCGCACGTCCGGCGGCCGCAGCACGATCTCCGCGAGGACGCGGGTCAGCGGCGCGCTTTCTATCGACACGGCGCGACGATCGCGATCGACTGCCGCGCGCGCGATCCACCCGCCGCGAGCGTGGAGGTCCAGGACGACGTCGCCGGCGTCAGTGTGGCGGTCGATGCGATCGCCGACGACATCCGGGGACGGCGGCGGCGCGACGCGCTCGAGCGCCGGGAGAGTGAATCCAGGGTCCGCGAGTCCGCGGAATCCGCGCGCCGCCATCGAGCCCATGCTAGATGACCGGGATGGGTCCTCGCGGAGCGTCAGCGCGCGGGCGTTCCTCGGTAACCTCCCGCGCCGCCGATGTCAGGCCTCGTCGAGCTCGTCGGGTTCCTCTTCGAAGGCCTCGTCCGTCGTGACGTCCGCCGGAATGACTCGATCGAGGTCCTCGATCCCCTCGTCCTCGTCGTCATCCTCGAGCTCGTCCTCGAGATCCATCTCCTCGCGGATGAGGGTGCCCTTGGTGTAGGGCCGGAGGTCGGTCGACTTCGCCGCTGTCGGGAAGCTGACCTTCCCGTAGTTCCGCGGGTCCTGGAAGATCTCGCGGATGATGATTCGGACGTCCTTGTCGCCGAGCGAGGTCACGCCGGCGGCATACTTGTTGCCGTCGGCCATGAGCTTCAGCAGGCGGGCCGCGACGCGCGGCTCGACGACGCCGATCCGGACGCCGTTGCTCGTCGCCATGAGGCGGTTGCCCTGCGGGGTCATCTCGACGTTGTCACCGGGGTTGACCTGCGCGAGCTCACGCGGGTGGGGCAGGTCGGTGAGGAACGCGAATCCGGTCTTGCCGGTCTCCTCGACGAAGATCCCGACAGGGGCCTTGCTGCCCTCGCTGGCCGGAACCGTCTTCTCGCCGGCCGTGACGAGCAGGACCTTGAGCCGATCGATGTTCCGCTCGGCGATCCTGTTCGTCGGGTCGAGGGCGAGCGCCGTCTGGTAGTGCTCTCGCGCTGCGGCGAGCTCGCCGAGCTCCCAGAGCGCCTTGGCGAGGCGGTTTTCCGCCTCGGCGTCCTGACCCAGCTCGAGCAGCTTGCGGTTCGTGTCCGCAGCGTCGCCCCACTGCGCCGCGGAGGCGTGGGCAATGGCCTGGTCCGCGAGCTGGCGCTTCACCCGGGTCTGGTTGACGGGGCTGCTTGCGGCGGTGTCGACTTCGGGGAATGTCACGGGGGGCGAGGTCCTTTCGGAGCGCGATCGGGGTCGCGGCGGGCCGCGAACGGCGGGCACGGGGGAGCCGCCGGGGTCGTCGGTGCGGCTAGGCTTTCTAGCACCGAATGGCGGGTCGCGTCAAACGGCCCGGGACGAGCGCCCGGCCGCGCCGTTGCGTGGGACGCACGAATGGGAGAAGAACCGGGCGTTTCGTCGCCGAAGCGTGCGCCGGACGCATCGAGCGGCGGTTCGAACGCCGGCTCGTGCGCCGGACGCACCAGATGGCGAACGAACCGATCCTGCTTCGTCCATGCGTGCGGTGGACGCAACAAGACGCCGCCGGACGCCGCCGGGCGCCGCCGGGCGCCGCGGCGCTAGCGCAACCCCAAGTTCCAGGCGACGACGGCGACGCCGACGAGCACGAGGACCGCCGTCTGCCAGATCCAGCGCGGGTCGCGACGACGCGACGGCGACGCGCCGTGGAAGCCATCCCAGAGGAAGAAGACGAGCGTCAGGACGGCCGGGCCGATGAGCCGCGGGATGTCCAACGCGCGCAGCGCCGCAGCCCCGATCGCGACCGCGCTCGCGTAGGTCGCCGCAGACCACAGCGCGTCGCGCAACGTCGTCACGCGGAGGGCCGACGCTCGGTAGCCCAGCAGCCCCGCGATCACCGCGTCCGCCGCGGCCAGGAGCAGGAGGTTCGATTCGGACATCGCCGCGGGGCCGCCCGGCAGGTCACCCGCTCCCGGCTCCGGCAGCCCACCGGGCACGAGCGCGGCCGCGCCGACGAAGCCGAGGAACGCGACGACGAGCGCCTGGACGAGCAGCGTGCTGCGATCCGCGGCCGTCGGGCCGCGCGACGCGGCGAGGATTCGGGCCTCCGTCCGCAGCGTTCGATCGACGAGCAGCACGACGAGCACGAGCGCTGGAACGAGCGCGAGCCCGATCGGCACGAGGCGGATGGCGCCGAGCGATGCGATCCCGGCCGCGGACGGCGTCAGCAGCGCCTCGACGGGGACCCCGACCACGTCCGCCGCGGGATCCCAGTCGGCCAGCACCTGCAGTGTGCCGACGAGCAGCGCGAGCAGCAGGATCGCCGCGACGACCCAGACGAGCGGGCCCTCCGCGAACCGCGACAGCCCGACGATCGTGGCCGCGGCGACGGCGAGGTCGCGTCGCGGGGCGATACGCGAATCGGGCGCAGTCGCGGGCCGCGCTGCGCCCGTCACGATGCCCGTACCCGTTGCGCCTTGCCCGCGACCCAGTCGAGCAGGTCGGCTCGCGACCGCGTGTTCAGCACGACGCGCGGCTCGACCCACGCCCGCCGCGCCTGCGTGATCCCCCACCGTACGAAGTCGAGCTCCGCGGTCTTGTGCGCGTCGGAATCGATCGTCAGCAGGCAGCCCACCTCGACCGCGCGCCGGGCGCGCTCGACGGACAGGTCGAGCCGGTGCGGCGAGCCGTTCATCTCGAGCGCCGTGCCGGTTCGGGCGGCCTCGGCATAGACGGCCTCCCAGTCGAGGTCGAGGTCGTCGCGCGTCTGGATCATCCGCCCCGAAGGGTGGGCGATGATGTCGACGTTCGGGTTGTGGATCGCGTTGAGCGTGCGCCGCGTCAGCTCCTTCTTCGGCTGCCGTCGCCCGACGTGGACCGACGCGACGACGACGTCGAACTTCGCGAGCAGGGCGTCGTCGTAGTCGAGATCGCCGTCGGCGCGAACCTCGAGCTCGCAGCCGTGGAGCAGCCGGAATCCCTCGCCCGGCGTCTCGGGCGGCGCCGTGCCCTCTGCCTCCTCGCGGGCGAACCGCTCGTTGAGGGCGCGGATGATCCCGCGCTGCTCCTCGACGCGCACGGGCGACAGGCCGCGCGCGATCGCGAGCGAGATGGAGTGATCGGTGAGGACCTCGTACGCGTAGCCGCGACGCCGGCACGCCTCGGCCATGACCTCGATCGAGTGAATCCCGTCGGACCATTCCGAGTGCGTGTGGCAGTCGCCGCGCAAGTCCGCCTGCGTGATGAGCGACGGCAGTCGACCGCCGAGCGCCGCCTCGACCTCGCCCGTGTTCTCCCGGAGCTCGGGCTCGATGTGCGGCAGGTCGAGGAACGCGTACGCCTCCTCCTCCGTCGCGAACGCGCGTCGCTCGGCGAGCTCGCCGGTCAGCGCCTCGCCGTCGTCCCCGATTCGGACGAAGCCGTACTCCGACAGGCTCCAGCCGCGGTCGCGAGCCCGCGCGCGAAGGACGACGTTGTGCTCCTTCGAGCCCGTGAAATGGACGAGGTACGCGCCGGCCTCGCCGGGCGGCATCGCCATCAGGTCGACCTGCGGGCCCCGCAAGAGCCGCACCGCGGCCTTGTGCCCGCCGGCGTTGATCACGCCGTCGACGATGCCGAGGGACGTGAACCGTTCGAACAGCGCCTTCGGGTCGTCCGTCTCGGCGAGGAGGTCGAGGTCGCCGATCGTCTCCTTCTTCCGGCGGAACGAGCCGGCCGGGACGATGCGGCGGACACCGGGCGTCGCGATCAACGCGTCGATCAGCGACTCGATGATCGCCTCGGCCTGGTGGATGAGGAGGCGCCGCGGGCGCGACTCCATCTTCTCGATGCCCTCGAGGATCATCGCCTCGGTCTTCTCCGAGACGCCCTTCAGGCCGCGGAGCGTCCCTGCCTCTGCTGCCTCTCGCAGCGCGTCGACGGTCTCGATGCCCAGCTCCTCGTAGACGAGCCGAACGGTTCGCGGGCCGAGGCCGGGGATCCGCAGCAGCTCGACGAGGCTCGCCGGGATCTCGGACTTGAGGCGCTCGTGCATCGCGAGCCGACCGGTCGTCGCGAGCTCGGCGAGCTTGTCGCTGATCGCCTGGCCGACCCCCGGAATGCGCGGCCGCGGTCCCGCTCGATACGCCGCGATCACGTCGAACGGCGCGCGACCGATCGCGTCCGCGGCCCGGTGGTAGGCGACGGTCTTGAAGACGAGCTCGCCCTTGACCTCGAGGATGTCGCCGATCTCGTGGAAGATCCGGGCGAGGTCGCCGTTGCTCGCCCGCCGCGGCGGGCCGTCGGCGTCGTCGCGGTCGAGGTCGGGATCGGCGATGTAGTGCGGGTCGGTCGCGGCGTGGGCTTCGGTCGTGGGCTCCTGCGTCACCCGGCCGATGGTAGGGCCGCGGCCGTCCGGGCCGCGACGACCCGGTCGCGCCCCGTCCGTTTCGCCTCGTAGAGCGCCCGATCGGCCTCCTCCACGAGGCGGCCGATCGGCTCGTGCTCGCCCTCGGCCACGGCGACGCCGACCGACACCGAGACGCGCTCGGGTCCGATCGAGGCGAGATCGAGCCGCCCGAC
>DATFPL010000048.1:0-1505 GCA_035264845.1 Candidatus Limnocylindrales bacterium
TGACGAGCGGTGTCGCGAGCGCCGCGATCGCCGACCCGACCGCCAAGAGGCCGTACAGGCGGATCGGGGACGAGCCGCGGAGCAAAACGCGGTCGCCCGCCAAGCTGCCGATCGCGAGTCCGCCCAGCAGCCCGGCCAGGATCGCCGCGTTCGCCTGGGGCGTGCGGCCGAATACCAGCTCGAGCTGCCGGACGGCCACGAACGCGACGACGAATGCGCCCGCTCCCGAAACCGCGACGACCGCGAGACCCGGCCGGCCGCGATGCGCGACGGAGGTTGCTGCCATCGGAGGATTGTAACGACCGTACACGCCGATTGACCATGTCGTTCCACAAGAGAGGATGCGCCGCCCATACTCGACTCATGCGAATCCTTGTCGTCGGCGCCAGCGGCTACGTCGGCAGCCGGCTCGTGCCACAGCTGCTCGCGGCCGGTCACGAGCTCGTCCTGACGAGCCGCGAGGCGCCGTCGCTCGCGCCGCGGTTTCCTGAGGCGCGCGTCGTCGCCGCGGACCTCCTCGACCCGTCGACACTCCGTCCCGCGCTCGATGGCGTCGAGATCGCGTACTACCTCGCCCACTCGATGGGTGCCGGCGAGCGCGGGTTCGCCGAGCGCGACCTGCTGGCGGCCGCGAACTTCGCTCGAGCCGCCGCCGACGCGGCCGTGTCGCGGATCGTCTATCTCGGCGGTCTCGGTGACGACGCGGCGAACCTCTCGCCTCACCTCATGAGCCGTCACGCGACCGGCGCGGAGCTCGCGGCGCACGGCGTCCCGGTCACCGAGTTCCGCGCCGCCGTCGTGATCGGCTCCGGCAGCGCCTCGTTCGAGATCCTGCGCCACCTCACGGAGCGGTTGCCGATCATGATCACGCCGCGCTGGGTCAGCACACGCTGTCAGCCGATCGGGATCAACGACGTCCTCGATTACCTCGTCGGCGCGCTCGACCACCCGGACATCACGGGCATCGTGGAGATCGGCGGCCCGGACGTCCTCTCGTACGGCGACATGATGCGGACGTATGCCCGTCTCCGCGGCCTGCGCCGGCTCATGATCCCCGTCCCGGTCCTCACGCCGCGGCTCAGCTCCTACTGGGTCAACCTCATCTCGCCGGTCCCCGCGGCGATCGCCCGACCGCTCATCGAAGGCCTCCGCAACGAGGTCGTCGTCCGCGACGCCCGACCCGCTGCTGCCTTCCGTCTGCAGCCGCAGTCGTACGTCGAGGCGGTCAAGCGTGCGATCGACCGGACCGAGGGCCACGACGTCGAGTCGACCTGGTTCGACGCGCTCAGCTCGCGTGGCCGGGCGAGTCTGACTTCGGTGACCTCGCAGGAGGGAATGATCGTCGAGCGCCGGCAGCGCTCGATCGCGGCCTCGCCGGAACGCGTCTTCGCGGAGGTCGAGCAAATCGGCGGCGCGGGCGGTTGGCCATACGCGAATGTGCTGTGGCGGCTCCGCGGCCTTGCGGATCGCGTCGTCGGCGGCGTCGGGATGCGCCTGGGGCGCCG
>DATFPL010000049.1:0-1558 GCA_035264845.1 Candidatus Limnocylindrales bacterium
GAGACGCTATCGACCAACGTCGCCGGGATCCGCGGCCAGCTCGAGCGGTTCCTCGACTTCTCGGCCGGCGCGGCGAGCGCGGCGGTCGTCAACAACCTCGACTGGCTTGGCGAGATCCGGGTCCTCGACTTCCTTCGCGACGTCGGAAAGCACTTCACGATCCCGTACATGCTCGGCAAGGACTCCGTCCAGGGCCGGATCGGCGGCGGGCTGTCGTTCACCGAGTTCAGCTACATGCTTCTCCAGGCCGAGGACTTCCGGCACCTCTACCGAACGATGGGTGTGGAGCTCCAGGCGGGCGGCGCGGACCAGTGGGGGAATATCACCGCCGGCCTCGAGCTCATCCGCCGGACCGAGCGGCATGCCGAGGGCGAGGAGCTCGGGCACGCGCTGTCGTACGAGCTGCTGCTCGATCCGAGCGGCGGGAAGTTCGGCAAGACGGCCGCCGGGACATCCGTCTGGCTCGATCCGGGGCGGACGAGCCCGTACGCGTTCTACCAGTACTGGCTCGACCGCGACGACGCCGAAGTCGGCGGTCTGCTCCGCCGCTTCACGCTGTTGGACCAGGGCGAGATCGCGGCGCTCGACGCGCAGATGGCGGAGCGGCCGGAGGCGCGGCCGGGGCAGCGAGCGCTGGCACGCGACATCACGGTTCGGGTGCACGGCGAGGAGGCGGCCCGGCATGCCGTCGCGGTCTCGGAGGCAGTCTTCTCGCGCGACCCTATTCGCGACCCGACGGTCCTCGCGACGCTCCACGAGGCGGTCGACGGGTTCGAGTTCGCGGATGCGGACGTGGCCGCCGGCCCGGTCGCGCTCGGCGTCGCCTCGGGAACGTTCGCCTCGAACGGCGAGGCGCGGCGGACGATCGCCCAGGGTGGTCTTTCGATCAACGACGAGCGGGTTGCGTCGCCCGATGCCCCGGTTCCGCAGCCGATCGCCGGGGAGTGGCTCGTGGTGCGCGTCGGGCGCAAGCGGCTCCGCGTGGGTCGCCGCCGAGCCTGACCGTCAGCGGGCGCGGTGGCGCTCGCGAAGGACGTCGATGACGCCTCTGGGCTCATGGCCGCGTTCCGCCACGAGGACGAGCGCGTGGAACAGCAGGTCGGCGAGCTCCTCGTCGAGAGCCGCGGCCGACGGCGCCCGGACGGCACCAGCAACGTGGGCCGCCGCATCGTCCTTCGCCGCGAGCACGACTTCGATGGCTTCCTCGGCGACCTTGCGGGCAGTCGCATCGACTCCCGCGTCGAGCAGGCTCGCCGTGTACGAGCCGGCGGGCCGGTTCGCCGCGCGCTCCGCGATCGTCGACCACAACGTCTCGAGCCACGCGAAGCCCTGGCGTTCCGCCGCCGCCGCCTCGCCCTCCGCGTCGAAGCAGCTCCGCGTTCCACGATGGCATGTTGGCCCCGCGGGTTCGGCGGTTACGAGGAGCGCGTCGGCGTCGCAGTCGGCGTCGATCGACACCAGCCGCAGGACGTTGCCGCTCGTCTCGCCCTTGCGCCACAGCGTCCCGCGCGAGCGGGAATGGAAGTGGACCTCGCCGGTCCGGATCGTCGCGTCGAGC
>DATFPL010000050.1:0-10655 GCA_035264845.1 Candidatus Limnocylindrales bacterium
AAACGGCGTCGGGCGGCGCTAGGCGAGCGGCGTCCAGCTCCCCAGTGGCGCGGTGTCGACGAATGTGTCGGGATCGAAGATCTCTGCCAGCAGCTCGATGCCGTCGACGATCCGCGGCCCGGGGCGGCTGAAGTACGCCGACCCGTCGACCGCGAAGACCTGGCCGCGGCGAACCGCGTCCAGCTCGCGCCAGAACGACGGTCGCGGCGTGCGGTCCCATTCGTCGAGCGTGTCGGCGAGGTGGAACCCGCAGGGCATCAAGACGAGCATCTCGGGGTCGACCTCGCGCACGGCCTGCCACGTTGTTTCGACAGACCGCTGCCCGGCCTCGCCGAGGAGATCCCAGCCGCCGGCGCGCTGGATCTGCTCCGGGACCCAGTGCCCGACGCTGAACGGCGGGTCGAGCCACTCGAGTGCGACGACCCGTGGCGGCCGGTGGCCCGCCTCGCGCCGCGTTTGGCTCGGCTCCGCGATCGCGCCGAGCCGGGCACGGAGGTTCTCGACGACATCGAGCGCGGCGTCCTCGGCTTCGGTGAGCGCGCCGACCGTCGTGATCGTGTTGAGGACGCCCTCGATCGACGTCGGCTCGAGCGAGACGACCTGGATGTCGGCGTCGATGGCCCGCGCGACCTCGTTGACCTCGCGATAGCTCACCGCGCAGACGTTGCACAGCTCCTGCGTCAGGATCAGGTCGGGATCGGCCGCCTCGAGCGCTTCGTCGTCGAGCTCGTAGAGCGAAGAGCCGCCATGAACCGCCGAGTCGACGAGCTGGTGGATCGTCCGGCTCGGCGTGCCGACGAGGTCGTACACGCTCCGCGTCATCACCGGCTTGCCGATAGCCTCGCGCGGCCAGTCGCACTCGTGGGTCACGCCGACCAGCTCGTCGCCGAGCCCGATCGCGCAGACGATCTCGGTCGCGGAGGGAAGGAGGGAGACGATGCGCATCGGAGCGGGGTCGGGCCGTGGCGGCGGGCGGTTGGAGCGCTGCGCGTCAGGCGCGCGGCTTGAGTGAGTCGACCTCGGTTCGCGCGGCCGCCTTGTCCGTGTACCAGACGGCGTCGATCTGGGTGTAGTTCGCCCACTCGGGCGGGAGGGACTCCTCGGGGAAGATTGCGTTGACCGGACACTCGGGCTCGCAGGCGCCGCAGTCGATGCACTCGTTCGGGTCGATGAACAGCTTGCGATCCGTGCCTTCGTCGTAGTGGATGCAATCCACCGGGCAGACCGACACGCACGAGATGTCGAGCACGTCGATGCACGGCTCGGCGATCACATAGGCCATTCGACTCCTCCTGCACGCTCACCGGACCCGACCCGGCGCGGACCGAGAGCGTACCAGAGGAAGCCGGTAACTCCGGTCACGACGCCGGGGCGGCCGAGCTCGGCAACGCGTCGAGAGGACGGCCATCCGCGCCGACCCACCGAACCGGCACGACCATCCCCTGCGCGAAGTGGCCGGGGATGTGGCACGCGACGACGAAGTCCCGGATCGCCGGGCCGTCCACCGGGACGGTCCATCGCGCATCCGTCCGCTGCCCGGATGACGCGACGACGCGCAGGCCGGCGACGGGGGCCGGGGCGCTGACGACGGGAGTTGGGCCGGGAGGCGCGCCCGCGGCCCCTGCTTCCGCGGTCTCCCAGGCGGCCTGCGTCGCGGCGCCGCCGAACACGGCCTCGTGGATGACCTCGCCGCCATTCACGAAGTGGAGCACGACGGTCTCCCCCGGGACGAGATCGACGATCGCCGGGACGAACGTGTAGTCCTTGGCGATGAGGTTCAGCTCACGCGGCGCGGCAGTCGTGCCGGGCGTGATCCGCGGGGTTGCGGCCGGGCCCGAATCACACGCCGTCAGCACGACCGCGACAGCGAGGACCGCCGGCGCGACGCTGGCGAGCCCACGTCGATGCGCCGCACCGTACCGACCGGGACGTGCCACGGCCGGAGTCTAGGTGCTCGCGTCGCAACACCACCGCGTCAGCCTTGACACGGCGGCGCGGGCAACCGCAGAGTGCGGCGACCGTCAGCCCGACACCATCCCGACAGGAGCCGCTTGGCGACCCCCGTCGCTGCCGACCGCACGACAGAACCACCCAAGCCGTCCCCGGCGACTGGGCGCTCAGCCCGAGCGGCCGTCCGCCTCGAGGCCATCGAGAAGCGGTACGGCGACGTCGTTGCCGTCGGCGGCATCGACCTCGAGATCGCGGATGGCGAGTTCTTCTCGATGCTGGGGCCATCGGGCTCCGGCAAGACGACGACGCTCCGGATGATTGCGGGGTTCGAGGCGCCGACAGCGGGTCGGATCATCCTTCACGGCGAGGACGTCACGCGGCGCCCGCCGTTCGATCGGGACGTGAACACCGTCTTCCAGGACTACGCGCTGTTCCCGCACATGAACGTCGGCGACAACGTCGGCTACGGGCTGATGATCCGCAAGGTCGCGAGGGCGGAACGCGCACAGCGGGTCGCCGAGGTCCTCCGGATGATTCGCCTCGAGGGCTTCGAGCGGCGCCGCCCGTCGCAGCTCTCCGGCGGCCAGCGCCAACGCGTCGCGCTCGCGCGCGCGCTCGTCAACCGGCCGCGCGTGCTGCTCCTCGACGAACCGCTGGGTGCGCTCGATCTGAAGCTCCGCGAGGAGATGCAGATCGAGCTCAAGGCCATCCAGCAGCAGGTCGGGATCACGTTCGTCTATGTGACCCACGACCAGGCCGAGGCGCTCACGATGAGCGACCGGATCGCCGTGTTCCGGGCCGGCCGGATTGAGCAGGTCGGCACGCCCGCCGACGTCTACGAGCGCCCAGGGACGCCGTTTGTCGCGGGGTTCGTCGGGACCTCGAACCTCCTCCGCGGCGACGTCGCGAAAGCCATCGTCGGGGCAGCCGGAACGTTTACTGTGCGGCCCGAGAAGATCAGGCTCGCCAATCCCGGGACCGCGGCCGGGGACGACGAGATCGCGGCGGCTGGACGCATCCGCGAGGTCGTCTATCTCGGTTCCGACACGCGGTACCACGTCGCGCTCGACGCAGGCGGCGAGCTGGTCGTCACGCAGCAAAACCTCGACACCTCGTCGATGGACGTCCTGGCGGCACAGGGCCGCGAGGTGCGCCTCATCTGGAAGCGCGAGCACAACTTCCCGATCGCGGAACAAGGAGGAGGAACGCCATGAGGGCAAGATCACTCACGGCGAGCGTCGGAGCGCTCGCCATCGCCGTCGGCGCCTGCACGACCGGTGCGCCGGCGTCGCCTTCGGCGTCGGCGCCACAGGTCGCGAGCCCGAGCAGCGGCGCGTCCGCGTCCGCCGCCGCGCCGGCGTCGGCATCGGGCGGTCCCAGCACCAACCTTCCGACGTCGATCGGCGCGGGCGAGGGCGAGCTCAGCATCATCGTCTGGGCCGGCTACGCCGAGAGCGGCGAGAACGTCAAGGAATACGACTGGGTCCACCCGTTCGTCGCTGCCAACCCTGACTGCGCGAAGGTCAACGTCAAGCCGGCCGACACATCCGACGCGATGGTGTCGCTCATGCAGGGTGGCGGCGCCGGCCTCTACGACGGCGTGTCGGCGTCCGGCGACGCTTCGAACACGCTGATCGCGCGCGGCGACGTCGCCGAGGTCAACGTCGACCTGATTCCCGACTTCAAGGACATCTCGCCGTTTCTCCAGTCGCCGGCTCACAACACCGTCAACGGCAAGCATTACGGCGTGTCGCACGGCTGGGGCGGCAACACGCTGATGTACCGCACCGACGTCGTGACGACCAAACCGACGAGCTGGGACGTCGTGTTCGACGAAGCCAAGATGCAGCCGTACAAGGGCAAGATCACGGCCTACGGCGGGTCGATCTACATCGCCGACGCCGCGGTGTACCTCAAGGCGCACCGGCCGGAGCTCGGGATCACGGATCCGTACGAGCTGACGGAGGACCAGTTCAAGGCCGCAGTCGACCTGCTCAAGCTCCAGCACGGCTACGTCGGCAAGTACTGGGAGGCATACACCGACGAGATCGACAACTTCACCTCGAAGGCAACGGTCGTCGGGACGACATGGCCGTACCAGACGAACACCCTCAGGGCGGCGAAGGTCCCGGTCGAAGCCGTCGTGCCGACGGAAGGCATGACGGGCTGGGCCGACACGTGGATGCTCGCCTCGAAGGCAAAGCACCCCAACTGCATGTACAAGTGGATGGCGTGGATGGTCACGCCGCACGTGCAGACCCAGGTGGCCGAGTACTTCGGTGAGGCGCCCGCCAATCCGAAGGCCTGCGCCGAGCTCGACAAGGTCTACGGCTCGTACGGCGTCAAGGACTTCTGCACGCTCTACAGCGTCAACGACCAGTCGTTCTACAGCTCGATCAGCTTCTGGAAGACGCCGCAGGCCGATTGCGGCGACGGGCGCGGCCAGGTGTGCGTCCCCTACGAGCGCTGGGTGACCGAGTACCAGGCGATCAAGGCGGGCTGAGAGTGAAGGGGCGCGCCGGCCGAACGGCCGGCGCGCCCCACTCGACCGGTTCAGGTACTCGCGGATGAGCACTGCGACGGCCGTTCAGCGACCTGGTGTTCGGCGGCGCGCGGTCTCGGCACTCCACGCCCGCAGCTGGGCGCAGCTGCTCCTGCTTCTCGCTCCGCCGGCGGGGTGGTTCGGGGTCGTCTACCTCGGGTCGCTGGCGCTCCTCCTCGTGACCGCGTTCTGGACGTTCGACCAGGTCACCGGGACCGTCGTCCGGACCTTCACCCTCGACAACGTGGCGCGGCTGATCAGTCAGCCGACGTACCGGATCGTCGCGTTCCGGACGCTGCAGTTCGCCGTCATCGTCACGCTCGTCGACATGGCCCTCGCGTTCCCGATCGCGTGGTACATGGCCCGAGTCGCGTCGCCGCGGACACGCGCTGCGCTCCTGATCATGTGCCTGCTGCCGCTCTGGGCGAGCTATCTGGTCCGCGTCTACGCCTGGCGGGTCATCCTGTCGCCGGGCGGCCCGCTCGACTGGACGCTCGAGCAGCTGGGCCTGGGCCCCGCGGGCCTCTACCCCTCGGACGTTGGGATGGGCATCGTCTTTGCCTACATCTGGTTGCCGTACATGATCGTGCCGCTCTTTGCAGGGTTCGAGCGGATCCCCTCCTCGCTGCTCGAGGCATCGGCGGACCTGGGCGGCCACGGCTGGACGACGTTCAGGCGGGTCGTCCTGCCGCTTGTCCTCCCGGCTCTCGCGGCGGGGTCGATTTTCACCTTCTCGCTGACCCTCGGCGACTACATCACCCCCGGCCTCGTCTCGAACAACCAGTTCATTGGCAACATCGTGTTCGAGCTCCAGGGGGTGGCCGGTAATCTCCCCCTCGCCGCGGCGTTCGCGCTCGTTCCGGTCGCGATCATGGGCATCTACCTCCTCGTCGCCCGCCGGCTCGGCGCGTTCGAGGCGCTCTGATGGGCCGAATCGCG
The DNA here is from genome assembly GCA_035264845.1 of Candidatus Limnocylindrales bacterium. Lineage (GTDB taxonomy): Bacteria > Chloroflexota > Limnocylindria > Limnocylindrales > CSP1-4 > JACDAV01. The sequence continues at coordinate 5,432 of DATFPL010000050.1, forward strand.
CTCCGCGTGGCGGCCGCGGCCGTCATCGCGTTCCTCTACATCCCGATTCTCGTAATCGCGCTCTACGCGTTCAACGCACAGCGGATCCAGGTCTGGCCGATCCAGGAATTCAGCACCCAGTGGTTCGGTGCTGCGTGGGACAACCCGTCGGTGCGCGACGCGCTGGCGCTGTCGATCCAGGTGGGGGTGGGATCGACGCTGCTGGCGATGGTTCTCGGCACGATGGCGGCGTTCGCGATCCAGCGGTTCCGGTTCTTTGGGCGCGAGATCTTCTCACTGTCGCTCGTCCTGCCGATCGCGCTGCCGGGCATCGTCACGGGGCTCGCCCTCAACGCCACCGCGCGGCAGACCGGCATCGGCTTCACGACGTTCACGATCGTCCTGGGCCACGCGACGTTCTGCATCGTGGTCGTCTACAACAACGTCATCGCGCGGCTGCGGCGCTCCTCGCGGAACATCGAGGAGGCGTCGATGGACCTGGGCGCCGACACGTGGCAGACGTTCCGCCACATCACGTTCCCGGTCATCCGGACGGCGCTTCTGGCAGGCGGGCTCCTTGCCTTCGCCCTGTCATTCGACGAGATCGTCGTGACGACATTCACGGCGGGAACGCAGGAGACGATCCCGATCTGGATCTTCAACCACCTGCGGCAGGCGAACCAGCGCCCGATCGTCAACGTCGTCGCCCTCGTCCTCATCGTCCTGTCGACCATTCCGGTCTACATCGCGCAACGTCTCGCCTCCGACGCGAGCGGCGTCGCCGGCGGCCGCACCTGACCGAGCCGGCCGGCCGAGGCCCGGATCAGATGGGCCAGCGACGTCCGTCCGTCCCGACGACGGCGATCCCGAACGCGACGAACAGGGACAACGCAACCCGCGCAAGGGCGCGAATTCGAACGCGACTGGGCACGGCAACTCCTCCTCCGGCGCGCGGCCGGCTCCGCGGCTCGACCCTCCCGGTGCCCGGTCGTGACCCGCTCCCGCGAGTGTCGCAGCCGACGCTCAACGTCCGCGTACCCGCCGATCGCCCGGGACTTCACGCCCGCTTACCGCCGGGTTATCGCGCCCTGCACGGCCGCGATCCGCACCGGCGTACGATCGTCGAATGACGGCCATCGATCTCTCGGTTCCACGTGTGGCGCTCGCGGCGGAACGGGCGCGCCTGCTCGCCGAGATCGGCGAGGCGATCGTCGCGCCGGGCCCGATGACCTACGGGTCCCAGGCCGCGGCCGCGAGCCAGGTCTTTGAGCAACAGCGCGACCTGGCGCTGCGGGATCGTGCCGTCCAGCAGCTCGAGCTCGTCGACGCGGCACTCGCGCGGATCGACGCCGGTACGTTCGGACGCTGCGCTTCGTGCGGCAACGCGATCGCACCTGCCCGGCTCGAGGCGCTGCCGTGGGCCGCACTGTGCATCGATTGCCAGCGAACCGCCGGCCGCCGCCGATGACGACCGAAGCGGCGCGTGCCCGTACGCACGGCGACACGAACGACCTCGTCGTGATCGAGCGGATCCGGGAAGCGGCTTCCGTTCTCGACGGCATTGCGACCCGGACGCCCCTGGTCCCATTCGGGCCGCCGGAGCGCCGCTACTTCCTGAAGGCCGAGTCGCTCCAGCCGATCGGCGCGTTCAAGATTCGCGGCGCGTACTACGCGGTCGCGTCGCTGACGGACGAGCAGCGACGGCGCGGAGTGATCACCTATTCGTCGGGCAACCACGCCCAGGGAGTGGCGCGCGCCGCGCGACTCCTCGGCGCCCCGGCCGTCGTGGTCATGCCGACGGGCGCGCCCGCGATCAAGGCCACCCGGGTCGCCGCCGACGGCGCCGAGATCGTCTGGGTCGGCCCGTCGAGCGACGAGCGCCAGCGCGTCGCGGAGGAGATCGCGACGGAGCGCGGCCTCGCCGTCGTCCCGCCGTACGACGACGATCGGATCATCGCCGGCCAGGGAACCGTCGGGCTCGAGATCGTCGAGGCGTTGTCCGACGTCGCTCTCGTCCTCGTCCCGATCGGTGGCGGCGGGCTGGCGAGCGGCGTGGCCGCCGCGGTGAAGGCGCTCTGCCCAGCCGCGAGGGTCGTCGGCATCGAGCCGGAGCTGGCCGCCGACGCGCGCGACTCGTTCACGAGCGGCCGCATCGTCGAGTGGTCGAATGACGACGTCAGCCGAACGATCGCCGACGGAACGCGGACGACCGCCCTCGGGCGGCGAACCTTCGCCCACATCGCGGCGCTCCTCGACGACGTCGTCACGGTGACCGAGGAGGAGATCGCGGCGGCTGTCCGCCTCGCCGCGGAGGAGAGCCGGATCGTCGCGGAGCCGTCGGGTGCGCTGTCCGTCGCCGCGCTCGCCTTCCGTGCCGACGAGATCGGCCTCGCGCGGGCCGACGGCCCGGTTGTCGCGGTCGTCAGCGGCGGCAACGTCGACCCGGACCGCTACCGGGACTACCTCGCCGCGCCGATGCCCAGGCCCCGCGGCTAACCCCCGTCGCGCGCCGTTCGCTCGTCGGCGAGTCGCTCCGCGAGCCGCGCCTCGCGCTCCCGGATGACCGCAAGGGCCGCATCCGCCCGGCGGTCGTCACGCGCCGTGACCCGCTCCTCGTGCCGCATCCAGGCGAGCACCAGGCCGAGGATCGCGGCAAGGAACCCGAGGTCTCCGAACAGCCACATGATCCCGGCGGCGATCTGCTGGTCGATGATGGGCGACGGACCCCACGACCTGGCGAGCGTCGCGTAGTGCCGGTAGAGCGGCTGCGACGCGTTGAGGAGCGCGACCGCGAGGAACGTGTTCTGCGGCATCTGGAGGAACACGTAGAGCGCGCGGACGGGGTGGCTCATCCGCCACGGGCTCGGGTCGGGGCCGATCGCCGGCCACCAGAACAACGTGGCGGCGGCGAGGTACATCACGTGTTCGAGCTCGTGGATCCCGGGATCCTCCAGCGCGCGGTCGAACAGCGGCGAGAAGTGCGTCCCCCACATGACCGCCGCGAAGACGAGCCACGCGACGACCGGGAACGACACCGCGACGACGACGCGGCTGTGCAGGATCGGCAGGATCCATCGCTGCCTCGTCGCGGCCGAGGCGACACGAAGAGCGAGCGTGATCGGGCCGGACAGGACGAACAGAGGCGCGGCCACGAGCGTGAGCAGCAGGTGCTGCACCATGTGGACCGAGAAGAGCGTCGTGTCGTACCGCTCGATGCCGGACGCGAGGGCGACGGCGACCGCGGCGAGGGAACCGTAGAAGGCGACGCTCCGGATCCGCGGCACCGGGTTGCGCGGATGCTCCCGCGCCACGCGCCGCACCGCCCACCGCCAGACGAGTGCCGCGGCGAGCAGCGGGATGACAACGGCCGGCTCAAATGTCCAGCCGAAGAGGAACGTCGCGACCGTCGGCGGCGCGTCGGGGACGACACCGTGCGCGGCCGCTCCAGCGGGGAGTGCCGCAGCAACGACGGCCGCGGCGACGGCCGCGACACGGGTTCGATTCAGGGGCCGCCGTCTCATCGCCGGCCATTGTCCGCGGAACTGGCGGCAAAGGGCCGCCACGAGGGGCGCCCGACGTCCTGATCGCCACCGAATCGCTATCATGGCCGCGGTCCGCCCCCAGCGGCGCCACCGCACCACCTCGTCACGCAGCGCCCCCGTTTGCGGGCGCCGATCCCCGCCCACCAACCCCCCGAGGACACGTGATGTCGACCTACCGGAGGACGCGACCATCGACCGGCGCGATCGCCGCCGGCGTGTTCGTCGTCGCCGTGCTCGCCCTCCTCGTCGTTGCAGCAGTGACTGGCGTCAACCTCGGGAAGGCCGCCAACGACGTCCTCGGCAGCATGTTCCCGCCGCAGGCCGTGACCCAGCAGGGCCGCGAGATCAGGACCCTCTACGACATCGTCTTCCTGATCGCCGCGGCGATCTTCCTCATCGTCGAGGGCCTCATCGTCTGGACCGTCATCCGCTACCGGCGCAAGCCCGGTGACGACGTCCTGCCCGCCCAGACGCACGGCAACAACGTCGCGGAGATCGCCTGGACGCTCATTCCGACGATCATCGTCGCGTTCCTGTTCTTCATCTCGTGGCAGACGCTCAACTCGGTCGACGCCGTGTCGAAGACGCCCGACATCCATGTGCGCGCCGTCGCCGGCCAGTTCCAGTGGAGCTTCGTCTACCTCGGCGACGACGGCCAGACCGAGCAGTACACGCAGTTCATCCCGATCGGCCAGGACGGCGGGCTCGTCCTGCCCGTCGGACGGCATGTCCAGCTGTCGCTCGAGAGCCCCGACGTCATCCACGCCTTCTACGTGCCGCGCTTCCTCTTCAAGCGCGACGTGGTGCCCGGGCAGGTCAACAAGTTCGACTTCACGCTCGACCAGAACGAGGCCGGCCAGACGTTCGGCGGCCAGTGTGCAGAGCTGTGCGGCGTCGGCCACCGGGCGATGGTGTTCGAGGTCCACGCGATGTCACAGGGCGACTACGACGCCTGGCTCAAGCAGAAGATCGAGTCCGCCAAGGCGACGCCGCGGCCGAGTGGCAGCGGCGTCCCGCCCGCCGCCAGCCTCGACCTCGCCGCGCAGGGGATCAACTTCGACAAGCAGTCGCTCGAGGCGCCGGCAAACAAGCCCTTCGAGATCAAGTTCGACAACAAGGACTCGGGGATCGTCCACGACGTCGCGATCCAGGACGGGAGCGGGAAGCTCCTCGTCAACGGCGACGACGTCAAGGGACCGGGCCAGGCGACCTACTCGATCCAGCCGCTCCAGCCCGGCACCTACAAGTTCATCTGCACGTTCCACGCCGACATGGTCGGCGAGCTGACGGTCAAGTAAGGGAGCTCGGATGGCGACCACCGCGCTGACGCCCGCTGCCTCCGCCTATCGGAGCGGGCTCTACGAATGGGTCACGACGACCGATCACAAGAAGATCGGGATTCTCTACATCGTCAACTCGTTCATTTTCTTCTTCCTCGCCGGCCTCCTGGCCCTCGGCGTCCGCTCCGAGCTCGCCCAGCCCGGGCTCCAGTTCCTCCGCGACGAGAACGTCTACAACCAGCTGTTCACGATGCACGGCACGGCGATGATCTTCCTGTTCATCATCCCGATGCTGGCGGGCTTCGGGAACTACGTCGTGCCGCTCCAGATCGGCGCGCCGGACATGGCCTTCCCGCGGATCAACGCCCTGTCGTTCTGGCTCCTGCCGCTCGGCGGCATTTTGATGTTCAGCGGCTTCCTGAC
>DATFPL010000051.1:0-9939 GCA_035264845.1 Candidatus Limnocylindrales bacterium
GAACTCGTCCCGCAGGCGCGCGAGCAGCGCCAGGAGGTCGTCTGCGGGCGGCCCCGACGGCGCGACGCCGAGCACAGGAAATCCGGGCTCGAGGAGGGCAAGGGGCCCGTGCTGGAAGTCCGCGGATGAATACGGGTCGGCGGGGAACCGCGCCAGCTCCTTGAGCTTGAGCGCCCACTCGCGCGCCGTCGCGTACTCGAAGCCGCGGCCCAGGACGATGCAGCCGCTCGTCGCGGCAAGCTTCCGCGCGACGGACTCCGCGTCGCGCTCGACGTCGAGCGCGGCCTCGACCGCGTCCGGGAGTCGATGGATTGCGTCGAACGCGGCCTCGTCCTGCGCGAGTGCCGCGGACAGCATCGCGATCGCGACGAGCTCCGCAGTGTAGGTCTTCGTCGCGGCCACGGCCAGCTCCGCGCCGGCGCGGAGGTCGATCGCGTCCGCGGCGGCTCGCGACAGCGGCGAGTCGGCGTTGTTCGTCAGCGCGATCGTCGGCACGCCCTGTCGTCGAGCCGCGGCCACGACGCCGACGACGTCCGGCGATTCGCCGGACTGGCTGATCCCGATTACGGCGGAATGGGCGACAACGGGTTGGACGCCGTAGAGCGACACGATCGATGGCGCGGCGAGCGCGACGGTGAGGCGGTGACGGACGCCGAAGACGTACTGCGCGTAGAGCGCGGCGTGGTCCGAGGTGCCGCGGGCGGCGATGACGATCGTGTCGAGCGTTACCCCGCGGAGCGTCGCGGCGATGTGCTCGATCGGCTCGCGGCCCTCGTCGATCAGCCGCCGCAGCGTGGCGGGCTGCTCCCGGATCTCGTCTCTCACGCCCATCGGTCGTCTCCGGCATGGACAACGGCACCCCCGACGATCGTCGCGACGACCTCGAGAGATTCCGCGTCAGGATCACAAGGTCGGCGCGGGCGCCGCGACGATAGCGTTGAGTCGCGCGCGTCGCGTTGACGGGCAGCGCCACGACCCTCCACTCGGTTCGGCGACGCGCTTGACAAGAGGACTCTAGCCGCCAGCCGAAACGTCGGGACAAGCATCGTGTCGGGCGGGGGCCGAAGCGGTCTCGCCGGACACGAGGGCTACCATCGCGCGATGCGGATCGATCTCAACGCGGACGTCGGCGAGAGCTACGGGGCGTGGCGCATCGGCGACGACGAGCGACTGATTCCGCTCGTCACCTCGATCAACGTCGCGTGCGGGTTCCACGCCGGCGATCCGCTCGTCATCGAGCGAACGGTCCGGCTCGGCGTCGACGCGGGTGTCGCGGTCGGCGCGCATCCCGGCTACCCCGACCTCGCCGGGTTCGGGCGGCGGGACGTCGAGATGCCGGTCGACGAGCTCGAAGCGTCGGTCCTGTACCAGGTGGCGGCCGTCGCCGCGTTCGTGGCCGCGGCCGGCGGGGCGCTCCGCCACGTCAAGCCGCACGGTGCGCTGTACAACCGTTCGGCACGGGACCAGGCGGTCGCTGCCGCCATCGCACGCGCCGTCGGCCGGGCGTCGTCGGATCTCGTGCTCGTCGGCCTCGCGGGGTCCGTGTCACTCACGGCCGCGCGGGCGGCCGGCCTGCGCGTCGCGGCGGAAGCGTTCGCCGACCGCGCCTATGAGCCCGACGGGCGCCTCCGTTCGAGGCGGCTGGCCGACTCGATGATCGCGGATCCCGCTGTCGCGGCTCGACAGGCGGTATCGATCGCGCGAGACCGCTGCGTCACCGCCTGGGACGGAACCGTCGTCAGCGTCGACGCCGACACGATCTGCATCCACGGCGACGAGCCTGGTGCCGTCGAGCGAGCGACCGCGGTTCGCACCGCACTCGCGGCCGCCGGGATCACCGTCGAGGCGCCGAGCGCGTGACCCGCTCGCTCGACGAGCCTCTGGTGCGCCCGTTCGGCGACACGGCGGTGCTCGTGAGCTTCCGCGAGGCGATCGATCCCGCCGTCAACGACCGTGTCCACGCGCTGACTCGACGGATCCGGCGGCTCGCGGCATCTGACGACCCGTTCGGGTCGCCCGTCCCGGCGTATTCCAGCGTCCTCGTCCCATTCGATCCGCTCCGCGTCGACGCCGACGAAGCCGTCGATCACGTGCGCGTGCTGGCGTCGAGCGACGACGACCGCACGGTCGAAGGCGCCGAGCCCAACCGCACGATCGAGCTACCGACGAGGTACGGCGGCGATGCGGGCCCGGACATCGACGAGGTCGCGGGTTGGGCCGGGTTGACGACGTCGGACGTCGTCGAACTCCACGCCTCGGTCCCCTACCGCGTCTACATGCTGGGGTTCGCACCGGGCTTCGCCTACCTGGGCCGCGTCCCCGCCGCGATTGCGACGCCGCGTCGCGACTCGCCTCGGGCGCGCGTTGTCGCAGGCAGCGTCGGCATCGCCGGCGAGCAGACCGGCGTCTACCCGTTCGAATCGCCGGGCGGCTGGCAGCTGATCGGCCTCACGGACGCCGTGCTGTGGGACGTTCGCCGCGACCCGCCGGCGCTGCTCGCGCCCGGAGACACGGTCAGGTTCGTGCCCGTGAAATCGTGACGCTCGAGATCCTCGACGGCGGCCTCCTCACGACGATCCAGGACGCCGGCCGCCCCGGGTTCGGGCATCTCGGCGTCCCGGAAGGCGGCGCAGTGGACCCGGACGCCTTCGCGGCCGCGAACCTGCTGCTCGGCAACTCCGCGGACGCGGCCGCGATCGAGATGACGCTCAGCGGCCCGACGTTCCGGGTCCGCAATGCGGTCACCATCGCGATCGCCGGCGGTGACCTCGGCGGCTTCGTGCAACCCCGTGACCGGCGGCTGCCTCCCGGGGCCGCGTACGGGCTTGCCGCGGGCGACACCGTGTCGTTCCCGGGCCGCGTCTCCGGCGGAGCGCGCGCATACGTCGCGCTTCCCGGCGGCGTGAACGTCGCCGCGGTGCTCGGGTCGCGATCGACGTGCCTCGCCGGCGGCTTCGGTGGTCTCGAGGGCCGCCCGCTTCGACGAGGCGACACGATCGAGGCGGCGACCGCGGACACCGCCCGGGCGGAACTCCATCTGCCCGCTGATTCCGTAGCGGGAAGCGGCGCGCCCGTTGTCCGTGTCCTGCCGCCGCCCGCCATGTCCGACCGCGACGACGGTCTCCTCGCAGCGTTCACCGCCGCGCCCTGGTCGGTGGGGCCCGACAGCGACCGGATGGGACTCCGCCTTGCGGGCCCGCCACTTGCGGCGGAGCGACGGACCGTCGTGTCGCACGGCGTGACCTGGGGAACGATCCAGCTCCCGCCTGACGGATCCCCGATCGTCCTCCTCGCGGACCACCAGCCGACCGGCGGCTATCCCGTCGTCGCGGTCGCGATCGCGGCCGACCGTGGCGCACTCGGGGCGTGTGGCCCTGGCGACCGGGTGCGCTTCCGCGAGGTGACGCATGACGAGGCGGTCACGGCGTTGCGGGAGCGCCGCGAGCGGCTCGAGGCGACGAGCGCCGCGGTCGAGGCCGCCGCGGTCGCAGCGCGTGACGAGGAGAGCTGGCTCGACCTTTCGAGCTGGGCCGGCGGCTGACCGTCCTGCAACGACGCCGCAACCGCGAGGCGACCTCGGAATCTACGGTTCTCGAGCGATATCCGGCATAGTCTTCCGTGCGGCCCACCCCGCGCCCTCCCCACCGGAGCACCATGCAGCCCGCATCCCATCGGTTGCCCAGTCGACCTGTCCATGCCCGTCCCTCGAAGGCCGGCTATGCCGCAATGGCCGTGTTCGCCGTCCTCGGCGCCATCGGGTTCCTCGGCGCGATGGTCGTCGTCGGCGGCTACGTCGCGCTGGCGCGCGATCTGAAGAGCCCGCGGGACGAGCTCGCGCGTCTGCCCGCGCAGCAGGAATCGGTCGTCTACGACAGGACCGGCAAGATCGAGCTGGCGCGGTTCGGCGACATCCACCGCGAGATCGTCACGTACGACCAGATCCCGCCGATCCTCCTCGATGCGACGACCGCGGTCGAGGACCAGACGTTCTGGACGAACACCGGCTTTGACCCCGTCGCGATCGTCGCTGCCGGCCTCGATGCCGTTCGCGGCAACGCCCGCGGCGCGTCGACCATCACACAGCAGCTCGTCCGCCAGCGGCTCCTGGATGCGTCGCTCGTGCAGTCGAGCGGCCGGACCGGGGAGCGCAAGCTCAAGGAGATCGTCCAGTCCATCCGACTGACCCAGGAGTTCTCGGGCGAGCGGGGCAAGGAAGAGATCATCACCGCATACCTCAACCAGAACTACTACGGCGACAACAGCTACGGCGTGAAGGCCGCCGCCAAGGCCTACTTCGGCAAGGACATCACAAGCAAGGATCCGAAGAACAAGCTGACGCTCGCGGAAGCAGCGATCCTGGCGGCACTGCCGCAATCGCCATCGAACTACGACCTCGTCCGGAATGCCGACGACCAGGACGGCAAGCTGGTCGTGCCCGACGACGCGCCGATCGTCCAGCGCCGCAACCGCGTCCTCGATCTCCTCGCGAAGGGCCGCACGCCGAAGTCCGGGGACGAGTACAGCGCCGCGGACTTCGAGGCCGCCAAGGACGATCCCGTCGTCCTCGCCCCGCAGCTCGAGACGCAGTGGAAAGCGCCCCATTTCGTGTACGCGGTCCGCGACGAGCTCGTCCGGCAGCTTTGCGGCGACGAGTCGCAGACGTGCACCTCCATCGACAACGGCGGCCTTCGGATCACCACAACGCTCGACGTGAAACTTCAGCAGACCGCCGAGAAGTGGGTCAAGGCCGCGGCGATCGTCCCGAAGTCAAAGGATCCGCAGGCGACCGCGAAGTCGCTCGGCGTCAAGTACGACACCTGGATGCAGCGGCTGCGCGACAAGGACCTCAACAACGGCGCCCTCGTCGCGATCGACTACCAGACGGGCGAGCTCGTCGCGTACGTCGGCTCCGCCGACTACTACGCCAAGAAGCCGAACAAGCAGTTCCAGCCAAAGTTCGACGTCGTCGGCGACGGCTATCGCCAGCCGGGCTCGGCGTTCAAGCCGTTCAACTACCTGACCGGCATCGACGACAGAAAGATCACGGCGGCGACGATGTTCATGGACGTGGCGACCGACTTCGGTGGCAACTACACGCCGTCCAACGCCGACAACCTCGAGCGCGGGCCGGTCCGGATGCGGAACGCGCTCCAGTTCTCGCTGAACATCCCGTCGGTCAAGGCCGTCGCCGTGAATACTCCGGCGCACGTCTTCGAGCGCGCCAAGGACTTCGGGATGCAGTTCCAGGGCGAGACGACGAAGGCCGGCCTGTCGCTGGCGCTCGGTGTGCAGGAGGTCCGTCCCGTCGACCTCGTGAACGCCTACGCGACGCTGGCGAACGGCGGCGGCTACATCCCGCACACGACGATCGTTCGCGTCCAGGATCAGAACGGCAACGACGTCGTCGCGCCGCATTCCAAGCCGCAGGCGACGCGGGTCGCGAGCCGCGAGGCGACCGCGATCGTGACCGACGTCCTGGCCGGCAACACGGACGAATCGGTCAACCCGTTCTGGGGCAAGTTCAAGGTGACCGACGGCGACCGCCGACGCCCCGCAACGCTGAAAACGGGCACGAACAACGATGCCAAGGACCTCAACGCCTACGGGTTCATCGCCGCGCCGACGAGCGACGGCCGCGACAACGGCGAGCACGCCCTCGCGGTCGGCGTGTGGAACGGCAACTCGGACAACTCGGTCGTATCGACGCCGCAGCACCCGGTTTTCTCGATCGACGTGTCGACGTACGTCTGGCAGGGCTTCATGAGCGAGGCGACGAAGGGCTGGAAGATCAACGACTTCAGCCTGCCCGACACGCTCGTGACGGCCGAGGTCGATCCATGGACCGGCCTCAAGCCGGCGCCGGGCCAGCCGAGCGTCAAGGAGATCTTCATCCGCGGCACGGTGCCGGACGAGACGGTCGGGGCAAATGGCGGCGTGTGCGGTCAGGCCGTTCTCGAGAAGGCCGGCTTCGAGACGAAGTCGGAAAAGTGGCTGGCCGCGGACCGGGACTGGCTGCGGCGCGCGGAGCGTGGCCCGGGCGTTGCCGGTGGCCCGGACGGAACGCGAACCGCCTACTTCTACAACGGCTCGTTCACGCCGTTCGGGCGAACCTGGGGGCCGCTCCTCAATGGCGGCGGCTGCGCAACGCCGGAACCTGCGCCCAGCTGCTTCCCGGTCCCGACGCCGGACGCGCTTGGCAACGTGCCCGAATTCGAGATCCCGTCCGGGTCCGGCCCGGCGCCGCAGCCGTGCGAGCCGGTGTCGACCCCCTCCCCGACGCCGTCACCGTCGCCGACGCCGTCGGAGTCACCTTCGGAATCGCCTTCCGAGTCCGTGCCGCCAAGCGAGAAGCCGCATCCGACGCCGGACAAGTCAATTCCGCCCCCCGATCCGACGCCGACGCCGACGCCTACGCCGACGCCGCCGCCGGAACCGTCCGCCGCCGGGATCGCGCCGAAACCCTCCTAGTCAGGGTCGCCCGGGTCGGCGGCTCACATCAGGGACACGAAGAGACGTCCGCCGCTCCCGCGTGGGCGGCGGACGTCCGTGTGTCTGGGGCTACTTCGGAAGAGGTCCCACGCCATCGCCTGCGAACACGGCAACGGCGCTCAGGAGGGACAGCAGCATGGCGATCGAGCCAGACAGCACGACACGGAACGCGGGGAGACGCATCTGGGAACCTCCAAATTTGTCCGTCGCGCGGGGCTTGCGCGGCCTGGGCCGGATGCTAGAGTTCCGTCGTGCGAACGTCAAGTATTGCTAAACAACGCCGAGCTGGACCGGGCAGTGACCTCTCGGTAGCGATCGGGCGCGAGCTGCGCCGCCGCCGCGAGGCGAGAGCGATGACGCAGACATCGGTCGGGGCGCCGATGACGCGTGCGTTCGTATCCGCCGTCGAGCGCGGGCGCGCGGTTCCGTCAATCTCCGCGCTGGCCCTCCTCGTCGACCGGCTCGAAGTGCCCCTCGACGACTTCTTCAAAGGCGTCAAGGACGAAATGACCGTGATGTACAATCCAGGCCATGAGCCCCACCGGGACCCGGCGTCGCGTCGTCGTCGATGACCGGCCGCTCGCCGCGGCGATCGGAGGCCGTCTCCGCCAGGCGCGGCTTGCCGCCGGCCTGACGCAGCAGCAGCTCGCCGGCGAGCGGTACACGAAGGCGTACATCAGCGCGCTCGAGAACGGCATCGCGAAGCCGTCAATGGCGGCGCTCAACTACCTCGCGCCACGACTCGGAAAGACCTCGTCGGAGATCCTCGCCGATTCAAGCGGAGCATGGACGCGGCTCGAGGCTGATCTGGCACTCGCCGCGGGCCAGTGGAATCACGCGCTGGATGGCTACATGTCTCTACTCGACGGGACTGCCGAGAGGGGGACTCGCGCGTCGCTCCTTGTTGCCGTTGCGGAGTCGCTGTGTCGACTGGATCGGCCCGCCGAGGCGATCCGGCCCGCCGCCGAGGCGGCTTCCTCCTTCGCGGAGCTGCGGCGCGCTGCGGATCGCGCCCGCGCCGAGTACTGGCTCGCGTCGGCTCACATGCAGCAGGACAATCCAGAAGAGGCGCGGTCGCTCCTGCGGGGGATTCTCGACCGAGTCCGGGATGGCCTCGACCTGGGCGCTGACTTTGCGACCCGGCTCCTGATCGGCCTCGCGACGCTGGAGTCGTATCAGGGCAACGCGACCACCGCTCTGTCTTACCTCGAGGAAGCACGCGACCACGCAGCGGAGCTCGACACGCGACGCCGCGGCGTATTTCTCGCCACGATGGCCTCGGCGCACCGGACGAATGGCGACCTGGAGGCGGCGATCCGGACTGGTCTCCAGGCACTCGCGCTGCTTCACGCTGCGGAATCGACTCTCGAAGTCGGCCTCGTCGAGAACCAGCTCGCGCAGACGTACGCCGCTCTCGGGAATGTCACCAGAGCGAGGGAGACGATAACCCGTGCGCGGCTCACTGCCGCATCGGACAATCGCCTCCTCGCGAACCTCGCCGACACCGAGGCCGGGATCGAGCTCGCCGCCGGTGACCATGACCGGGCGCTCCGGCTGGCCGAGGAGGCGATTGCGCTCGCCGAACGCACCGAGCACCAGAAGGCGCTCCTCGACGGCCTCGCCACCCGCGCGCGCGCGCTCGCGGCGCTCGGCCGGAACGAGGACGCCGCCGTCGCGTTCGAGAAGGCCGCCGCGCTTGCCGAACGAACGGGGCCCGCGTCGCGCCGCCGCCAGATCCTGAGCGCATGGGCGGACGCGATGGCCGCGCTCGGACGTCACGACGAGGCATACGCGCTCGCACGGCGCGCGCTCGAATCACGCTGATCGCGACATGCCCTCGAGCGGCCGTCGCCTGACGCTCTCGCCGATCGGGTTCGACATTGTCCTCGCCCTGAGCCAGGCGCCGGTCGGGCTTCGTCTCGCGGACCTCGCTCACATCATCGGCTCGCCGGTCAGCTCGGTTCAGACGGCGCTCCGCATCCTGATCTCGAACAAGCTCGTCGAGCGCGTCAGCTCAGACCCGCCGCACTACGCGCTTGCGAAAGACCACCCGGCGCGCGACGAGCTCGCGTCGCTCGCGACCGTCCTCCCGGATGCGGCTCACGCGATCGGCGTCATCCTCCGCGCGAACCCGAGCGTTCGGTACGCCGCCGTCGATTCCTACGGTTTCCTCGTCGCGGAGCGGCCCGGCGATCGCGGTGCGGGTGAGGCCCTCGACCATCATCTGGGCCTCGTCGCGGGCGCGCGACCGGAGGCGCCGTCGCTCGTCCGGATGAGCGAGGACGAGTTCGGGCGGATCGCTCGGGTGGCGCTGGGGCTTCGCGCTCGCGCGCGAGCCGCGTTGACGATCAAGGGCCGCCTGCCTGCGGGCCTGCGAGCGGACGAGTCCGGCGAGCCGGCGTCCGCGAGCTGACGCGGTCGCGGCGCGCTCCCCTCGTCGCGGACCTGTGCGACGATCCTCGCGATGACCGACATCCCCGGCGAGCGCGCACCGTCCGTCCCTGGTCGCACCGCTCGCGGTTCCTCGACGAGTCCGTCCGCGCCGCCGTTGACCCTGGGACCCCGGACCGCGGCCGCGATCGCGGGAGCGGTTGCCGCGGGCGTCGCAATCGGCGCGTCGCAGCTTCTGGCAGGGTTCCTGCCCGGCGCGCCGTCGCTCGTCGTCGCAATCGGCCAGGCCGTCATCGACCTCCAGCCCCCGGGGGCCAAGGATCTCGTCGTCGGCCTGTTCGGGACCAACGACAAGCTCGCGCTCGAGATCGTCATCGTCGTGGTCGCACTCGGGATCGCCGCGGGAGTCGGGGTCGTCGCGCGGCGCCGCTTTGGCATCGCCGCGCTCGTGTTCGTCCTCGCCGGGATCGCCGGTGCTGCGGCAGCGCTGCGCGACCCGCGCAACGACCCGCTGCTCACGTTCATCGCAGCGGCCGTCGCGACCGCGGTCGGCCTGCAGGCACTCTCCTGGCTCGTCGCCGCCACGACGTCGCGAATGACGGCGACGAACAGCGCCCGCACGACCGCGACGACTCCCGACTGGTCGCGTCGCGCATTCCTCACGAAGGCAGGTGCGTTGTCGGCCGTTGCCGTGGGTGCCGGCATCGGTGGCCGCGCGCTGGTCGATGGCCAGCGCAGCTCTGTCGGCGCCGCGAAGACGCTCATTCCGCACCCGACGCGCCTCGCGACCCTCCCGCCCGGTGCAACGCTGCCGGTCGACGGGATCACCCCGATCGTCGTCCCGAACGGCCGCTTCTACCGGATCGACACCGCCCTCCTCGTCCCGAACGTCGACGTCAATTCGTGGCAGCTCCGGATCCACGGCCTGGTCGATCGCGAGACGACCCTGACGTTCGGGCAGCTGGTCGAGCTCGGCACGTTCGAGCAGTACGTCACGATCGCGTGCGTCTCGAACCTCGTCGGCGGCGACCTCGTCGGCAACGCCAAGTGGACCGGGGT
>DATFPL010000052.1:0-8178 GCA_035264845.1 Candidatus Limnocylindrales bacterium
CTTCTCGACCCACTTGCTCGTGTCGGCGTAGTCGTACTTGCCCGGCACGATGGGGATCCACGCCTGGATCCCGCGGCGACCGGTCAGCTTCGGGTACGCCCGGACGCCGAGATGCTCGAACGCCGTGCGGTAGAGCCGCGCGAGCACGAGCGTCTCCTCCCACGTCGTGTTCGTCCCCGGGTCGATATCGACGAGTGCGAACGTCGGCCGCCACGGGTCGTCGAGGCTGGCGGTCCAGGCGTGGATCTCGAACGCGGCCTGGTTCGCGAGCCAGCACAGCGACGCGACCTGGTCGGCGACGAGATGGTCGTTCGCCGCCCGATCCTCGCGCTCCTCGAAGCCCGTCTCGTGCCAGACGCGGAGGAACTTCGGCGCCTCCGGCGGGATGTTCTTTTGCCAGAAGCCGGGCTTGCCCGCGCCGTTCGGGTAGCGGTGAAGGTTGAGCGGACGCTCGGCGAGGTGCGTGAGCATCGGGTCGCCGATTCGCGCGAAGTAGCGGATCAGCTCGCGTTTCGTGATGTCGGCGTCGCTCGCCTCCTTGCCGGGGAAGAGGACCTTGTCGAGGTTCGTCAGCTTGAGCTGCTCACCGCCGACCTCCCAGACGCCTTCCTTGCCAATGGCCTCGAGGGCCTCGAGCTCGTCCGGCGTCGCGACCCACGGCTTGTCGTGCTTCGTCGCCCCGGTGCGCTTTCCGGCGCCGCGCTTTCGGGCGCCGCGCTTGGGACCGGATCCGTCGCCGCCTCCGGCGTTTCCCGCTGCCGCGGATCCTTCGATCTCAACCTTTGATTTCGAACCGTTCCCGGCTGGGCGAGGACTCCCGGGCGAAGTTCGCGCGGCGCGCGAAGTTCGCGCGGCGGGCGAAGATGGGGCTGCGGGCGCGGATCGGGCTGCGGGCGCGGATCGCGCGCCGGCCGACGCCCGCTCGGCCTCCGCGACGGCGGCGTCGGCCGCGCCTTCGGCGTCGTCGGTCGACATCGGCCGCTCGCGGATCACCTTTTTCGGGTCCTTGTCGAGCTCGATGCCCTTGTACGACGTCTGGCGCACGCTCCCCTCGCGCGTCCAGCCGCCCAGCTCGGCGCGGATGACGACCTCGGGCTTGACCCACCGAGCCGTGCGGAGCTCGCCCTTCTTCTCGGGCGCAGGGTCGAACGGACAGCGGTCGGTCTCGAGCTTCTCGAGCCGCGACCGGACCTCCTTGCGCGACGCGGCGTTGAATCCCGAGCCGACCTTCCCCGAGTACCGCAGCTTGCCGCCCTCGTACACGCCGACGATCAGCGCGCCGAGGTCCTTCGCGTTCCCCTCGCCCGGCGTGTAGCCGCCGACGACGAGCTCCTGTTCGGGCCGCGCCTTGAGCTTCAGCCACGTCGGCGATCGGCGCCCGGGTTCGTACGTCGATCGACGGTGCTTGGCGACGATCCCCTCGACGCCGCGGGCCGCGGCGGCGTCGAAGAACGCGAGGCCCTCCGTGTCGATATGCGACGCGAACCTCACTCGCTTCGACTCGCGGATGACCGTCTTCAGGAGCCGCTTCCGATCCTCGAGCGGGACGCGGAGGAGCGACCGGCCGTCGAGGTGGAGCAGGTCGAAGACCTGGTAGATGATGCCGTCGGCCCCGCCGCCGCGCCCCGCGCGGACCTGCGTGATGCGCTCCTGAAGCAGCCCGAAGTCCGGCGCGCCGTTCTCGTCGAGCGCGACGACCTCGCCGTCGACGATCGCCTCGCGGGCGTCGATCCAGCGCGGCGGGCTGAGGATCTCCCCGAAGTAGGTCGCCGCGTCGTTGCCGTGCCGCGTCCAGAGCTTGACCTTGCCGTCGCGGACGACCGCCTCGATCCGGTAGCCGTCCCACTTGATCTCGAACAGCCAATCCGGATCGCGGAACGGCTTCGAGGCGAGCGTCGCCGCCATCGGCTCGATGTACTCGGGCATCGGCGCGGGCACTGCGCCCTCGAGGTGGATCTCCGCCTGCGCCGCGGGCGCTCCGCTCGTCCAGAGCGCGTCGCGGTTCTCCTTGACCTCGTCGTTCGTGCGGCCGCTCTTGACGGACTTCGGGTGGTCCTCCGCGTCCCAGCCCGGGACTGACACCTCGTCGCGCTTGTGGATGAGCAGCCACTGCTCGCCGTCGTCGTCCTCGAAGGCCGCTCTTGGCGCGGACCCGGGGCGCCGGCTCGTGCGGACGATCGTGAACCGGCCGCGGAGCTTGTCGCCGTGCAGGGTGAACTTCAGCTCGCCGTCCTCGACCGCCCTCTTCGGGTCGAGGGTCGGCGCTTCGGGCTCGAACGTCCCCCAATCCCAGACGATCACGTCGCCCGCGCCGTACTGACCCTTCGGAATGACTCCTTCGAAATCGAAGTACTCGATCGGATGGTCCTCGACGTGGACGGCCATTCGGCGGATCGCCGGATCGAGGGTCGGGCCCTTGGGAATCGCCCAGCTCGCCAGAACGCCATCGATCTCGAGCCGGAAGTCGTAGTGGAGCCGCGACGCGCGGTGGCGCTGCACGACGAAGCGGCCGGTTCCTGCGGCCTTCGGGTCGCCGGCGGGCTCCGGTGTCTTCGAGAAGTCGCGCTTGCGCTTGTACTGATCGAGCGGCATGTCCGGTCAGTGTCGCCGAAACGCATCCGACGGGAAATAGGCGCCGGTTCAGCGCTCCCCGGCCGCGACAGCGCCGCTCCTCACGGGCGGCACGGAAACCGCCAGTGGATCGCCGATCTCGATGCCGTCGCCGCCAATCGTCATCTGCCGGATCTGCTGATCGTGGCCCGAGGCACGCGACTTGAGGACGTGGATCCCGCGCTCGACCGTGGACCCGTTCAGCTGGTACCCGAGCAGGATGATGTTGTCCGAGAGGTGCGAGATCGTCGACGCCGGCATGTCGGCGAACCCGAGCGATGGCGGCGACTCGAGCGTCATCACCGTCGTCGTCCCGAGCTGCGCAAGGCGCTGGGTCAACGAGTAGGCGTACTCCTCGAACCGTTTCAGGTCCGGTGACGCGATCCGGAGGTCCGACAGGCTATCGATGACCAGGAGCTGTGCACCCGTCTCCTCGACCGCGGTCAGGACGTCGTAGACCCACTCGTCGATGTACACGTCGACCGGCGACCGCCGGTGCAGCCTGACGAACCCGGTCAGGCGTGCGTGGCGCGCCGGGTCGAGGACCCGGGCGAGCTGGCTCGCGTTCTCCTGGAGCGACGCGAACACCCCCCGCGACCCTCTCTCGGCACCGGCCTCGAGGAACTCGAGGGCAAGGACTGTCTTGCCGGCTCCGGACGGCCCGACGACGAGCGTCGTGGACCCGCGGTATACCCCGCCGGCGAGCATCGAATCGAGACCGGCAATGCCCGTCGAGAGGCGCTCCGACACGACGTCCGCGGGCGTTGCGTCGACGGGATCGGCGAGCCGCGGGAACGCGCTGAGCCCCGCCGCGCTGAGCCGGTACGCGTGCTCGCCCGGCAGGAAGTCGCCGCCACGGAGCTTGAGCACCTGGAGGTAGCGCGCGGTTCGCTGTCCGGAGGCCGTCGAACGGAGGCCGATGATCGCGTCCGCCACGGCGCCTTCGGTCAGGCCGAGAATCTCCTCCGGCGCGTACTCGCCGACCCAGAACACGTTGATCGCGAGCGGGCTCAGGCGGTTCGCGAGCTCGGAGACGAACTCGCGGTAGACCAGCGGCGACGAGGCGTACGGCGCGAACGCCTTGAACGAATCGATGACGAGCATCGACGGGCGTGCGTCGCGAACGAGTCTGTGAACGCGCTCGCTGACGCCACGCAGCCCATCGGCCGCCAGCACCGGCGCCAGGCTCTCGTAGATGACGGCCGTGCCGACCTTGGCGGCCTCGAAGAACGTCAGCTCCTGACCGAACCGAACGACCTTGTCGAGCGGCTCCGACGTCGTGGTGAGGTAGAGCGCGGGGCGCTCCGGCGTCGCAAGGTGGAAGAGGTACTGCTGCGCGAGCATCGTCTTGCCGGTGCCGGGGGCGCCGGCGATTAGCGTGATCGAGTTGGCCGGAATGCCGCCGCCGAGGATCTCGTCGAGCCGTCGCTCGCCGCTCTTGATCCGGTCCATCAGCGCGGCGCTCGCGAGTGGAGCAGCGCGCTGTCGCCGAGCAGGTCCTTGATCGTCGAGACGAACTGGAGCGGGTCGAGCGGCTTGACGAGGAACGCATCGGCGCCCGCGCGCAGGGCCGTGTCCTCGTGATCGAGGCTCGAGATCGCCAGCACGGCTGATTTCCCTGACGCCTTGATCCGCGCGCACAGCTCCGCGCCGGCGCCGCCCGAGATGAGCAGCTCGACGACCACGACGTCCGGGTTGAGTGAGGTCGCGGCCGCCTGCGCCTCGCCGGCATCGAAGGCGACCTCGACGTCGTAGCCCTCGGTTCGCAGGAAGTACTCCGCGTACTCGGCGGCGTACGGGTCCCGCTCCGCGAGGAGGACGAGCAGGCGGCGCGAGCCGGTGCGCTCCGTCCCGCGGGCCCTGGATCGGAGGCGACGCTCGTCAAGGGCGGCGCGGAGCTCCGCCGCCGGCCGGTGCGCGGTGGTCTCACGCTTGAGGAACAGGAGATCCTCGATGTCGTCGCGCGAGTACAGGCGCTGGCCCTCCCGGGTCACGGACGGCCGCACGAGCCCGTTGTCGGCGTCCCACCGCACGAGCACGCCAATCGGGACACCGACCATCGCCGCGGCCGCGGCCGCACTGTAGACCGGTTTCGTGCCGGGTCCGGGAGCCCGCGTAGCGGGGGCCGCGGCCGCGTCGGCGTCCGGCGTCTCGACCGGGTCCGCGTCCGCGTCCGCGGCGTGCGCTGCCGGAGCCGCCGCCGGCGCGTCGCGGCGATATGCGTACCAGACCGGCGGCTCGCTACCGAACGTCGCGAGCGGATCCTGGAGGCGAACCTGCGCTCCCGGGTAGCGGTCCTGGAGCTGGCGCTCGAGGCGGGCCGCGCTGTCGGCGTCGCCCGGGTCGAGCGTCGGGTCCTGCGCCAGGAGGCGCTCGATCGCGAGCTGGAATGCCCTGTCGGCCCGCGGGAACGAGCGCACGACGAAGGAGTGCCGGAGGCGGGCGACCTCTTCCGTCACGCGCTCTTGCGACGCCTGGCCGGTCGGGCCTCCTCGAGGTCCTCCTTGGCCTCCTTGCCGCGCCCCGCGCGCGACGCCCGCCGCGCCGGCTGCTTCTCGGCCTTGTCCGCTTCCTTGCCGCGTGCGGGCCGGGATTCGCGGGCCTTCTTGGCGTCCTTGACGGAGACCGGCTTCTCGCCGCCGCGGGCGGTCTTGGCGGCATTGACGCTCGCTTCGAGCGCGGCCATGAGGTCGATGAGGTTGCCCGACTCCTCCGCGGGCTCGGGCGCGACCACCTGCTTGCCCTCGACCTTCTGCTCGATGATCTGCATCAGGGCTTCGCGGTACTCGTCCTTGTAGTTCTCAGGCTTGAAGTCGCCGGTCATCGCGGCCACGAGCTGCTTCGCCATCTGCAGCTCGGCGGGCTTGAAGTCGTAGTCCTCGGCCGGGAGGTCGAGATCGGCCGTCGCCCGAATCTCGTCCGGCCAATGGAGGGTCGTCAGCAGCATTGTGTCGCTGAACGGGTCGAGCGCCGCGAGCGCCTCGCGGTCCTTGATGACGACCTTGCAGATGGCGGTGAGCTCCTCGTCCTGGAGGACCTGCTTGAGGAGGTAGAAGGCCTTCCGGCCGACCTTGTCCGGCTCGAGGTAGTACGCCTGCTTCACGAAGCGGACGTTGCCGTCCTCCTGGTCGGGCTTTGTGAATTGCTCGATCTCGATCGAGCGGACCGTCTTCAGCGGAACCTTCTCGAGGTCCTCGTCGGTGATGACGACGTACTGGTCGGGCGCCCACTCGTAGCCCTTGACCGTGTCGCTGCGCGAGATCGTCTTCTCGTCGACCGGGCAGTACGTCTTCATCTGGATCCGCGACAAGTCGGTCTCGTGGAGCATGTGAAAGCTCACGCCGTACTTCGATTCGGTCGCCAGGTAGAGCTTCACCGGGATCGTGACCAGCCCGAACTGGATGGCGCCCTTCCACATTGCGCGTGCCACGGCCATACCTCGTGAGCGGCTCCCATTCCAGGGAGAGCCAGCGGTAACGATAGCGCCGCTGCGCAAGAGCGCCGACTCACCGCCGCGAAGGGGCGTTGCCGGAGCGTTGCGGTTGGCGCAGAAGTGACGGTGCGGGCCCCGGAACGGGCGGGGCTCGGCCGGCCCTACCGCCCGATCAGGATCGCGTCGAGGTCGACTCGCGGCCGGGAGGCCGTCGTGATCGCCCGCAACTCGAGCGTCCGGACGGCGTCGACGTCGAAGGTCTTCGACCACACGACCCGGCCGCTCGCCGTGGTCGCCGAGTAGAACGACACCGTCGCCTGGTACACGCCGTCGACGTAGACCCCGGCCCAGCCGCGGTTCGCGCTGACCGGGCCCACGATTGCCAGGTGGCGGGCCGCGACCGTCAGCCGCGCGGTCGCCCCATTCCTGCCGGTCCACGTCCTCGTCCCGTCGGAGGCCCACGCGTCCGCCGTGCGGCGCCAGCTCGTCGAGTAGTGGATGAGGTCGCTCGTGTCCTCGACGATGCCGATCCGCATCGCGGGCCCGACCACCCACGGACTCCAGTTGCCGACGGCATCGCGGGCGCGGATCCGGAACCGGTAGGTGTGCTTCACCGCGACGGCGCGGACGACGGAGCGGGCGCCGCCGCCGAGGAGTACGTCGTCGCGCCAGCCGGCCCAGTCCTCCGACCGCTGGACCTCATACGCCGCGATCGCGCTTGTCGGGTCAGTCGCCGCGGGCCACGAGACGAGAAGCGGCGCCGTGCCCTTGCCGAGCGACCCGCGGTACGCGATCGCGGCGCTCGCGGGCCGTGCCGTCGGAAGGTCGTTCTCGACGACGACGGCGACCGTCGCGGTGTGGACGTGCGGTCCCTCCGTGCCGGTCACGGTGAGCTGGTACGTCGCGGCCGGGGTCTGCGGCGGAACCGTGATCGTGAGTGTCGACGCATTCGCGGTGAAACCGCGGAGGCTGGCCTTGCTGAACGCGCCGGTGATCCCCGAACCCGCCGAAGCCGCGAAGGTAACGGTCTCGAAATGCGTCGGCGTCCGCGTCAGGGTGACCGGGACTGCCGTGGTGCCGCCTGCCTCGCCAAGTGCCACCGGCGTGCCGACGGCGACGGTGAAGTCGCCCGCCGGCCCGATCCGCGACACGTCGAGGAGCTTCTCGTGCGTCGAGTCCGGGTCCGTCGAAGTGAACCAGTTCAGGTTGCCGAGGTACTGGAGTGCCGTCCGCACCTCGCTCGGCTTCGTCCACGGTCGCGAGGCGCGGTAGAGCGCGACGGCGCCGGTTACCGCGGGAGCCGCCATCGACGTGCCCGACGAGTACCCGTACAGGTTGTCGGGCAGCGTCGACCAGATGCATTTGCCGGGCGCGATGATGTCGACGTCGGCGCCGTAGTTGCTGAAGTCGGCGAACGTGTCGTCCTTGTCGTACGTGCCCCACGAGTAGCACCGGTTGCCGCCGAGCCCGCCCGGCTTGCCGTCGGTGTCCGCGAGCGCCGATACGGTGATCACCTCGTGGTAGGAGGCCGGCACGCGCTTGGCGGCGTTGCCGGAGTCGTTCGCGGCCGCGGCGACGACCGTGATCCCCGCGGCGGTGACGCGGCAGATGGCCTGATGGAGGATGTCCTTGTTCGTCAGGCCGCAGTCGTGGTCGTCGCTTCCCCACTTCGTGACGCTCATGTTGACCGCCTCGATGAGCGGCCGTGACGGGTCTGCAGGGTCCCGCTGCGCGGCGATCCAGTCGAGGCCGCAGACGTACCACGACAGGAGGCCGCTCCCCGACGCGTCGAGGATCCGGACGGCCCAAAGCCGAACGCCAGGCGCCACGCCGACGACGCCGATCCCGTTGTCGAGCGCACCGATGGTCCCCGCGACGTGCGTCCCGTGATGGTTGTCGTCCTGCCACGCCGTCCGGTCGCTCGAGGAGCAGTTGACGCCGCCGACGACGTTGAGATCGGGATGGGTCGCGTCGATGCCCGTGTCGACGACCGCGACGTCGGCGTCCACGCGCTGATCGACGCCGTCGATCTTCGCAACCGTCGAGAGCTTCGTGCCGATGCGCGAGACACCGGTGGGCACGAGTTGGCCGGCGACCGTCACGACCTCGTCGGGAACGACCGCCGTTACATCGGG
>DATFPL010000053.1:0-26545 GCA_035264845.1 Candidatus Limnocylindrales bacterium
GAAACCGGGAGACCGTCGCCGGCAAGCGCATCGGCGACATCGGCCTCCGGTCCCACGCCGACGATCCGACCGTCCCACGCGGCCACGACAGGCCGATCCCCCGCTCGCGCCCCGCGCGGACGCAGCGCCGCGATCTCGTTCTGCGCTTCGCCGCGCCGCAGTCCGCCGGCGAGCGTGGCCACCTCCGACGCGCCGTGGACGATGAGGCCCTGCGCACGGCGCGGGTCGCGGCCACCGGCGATGACACGCAGCGTCATCGCGGACGCGGCGGATGGGTCAGCGGACGCGGCCGCTGGCGGCGGCCTCGAGTCGGAGCTCGAGCGCCTGGAGCGGCGAAAAGTCCCTGAGCCTGAGGTAGCGGCCCGCCGCCGCGAGCCGCTGCTCGACGGGCCCGTCGCCGGGCGCGTCGGCGTGGTCGGCGACGTCGAGAAAGGCCGCCAGCGGCGCGAGGCCGATCAGCTCCGATTCGGCGAGCTCGATGCCGTCCTCCGCGGCCACGTCGCGAACCGTCTCCCAGACGAGCCACATCGGGGTGACCGAGAAGTCGAGCAGGTTCATCGAGACCTGGGCCCGGCCCAGCTCCTCGATGAGGAAGCCGTTCGCCTGGACCTTCGGCAGCCCGCCGCCCGACTCGCGGATCCGCCGGGCAATCCGCACCGCCACCGTCCGATCCGGCGAATCGAGGTTGATGTTCCAGGCGATGAGGAACGGGCGCGCGCCGACGGCGACGGCGCCCGCCGACGGATGCATCCGCGGCGGGCCGAAATCCGGCTCACGGCCACGCTGCTCGATCTCCGTCTTGAGGCCCTCGTACTGGCCTCGCCGGATGTCGGCGAGCTTGACCCGGTCGCTCCGCGTCGCCGCGTTGGCGTACAGGTAAACGGGGACGCCGAGCTCCTCGGCAACGCGCCGCCCGAAGATCCGCGCCATCTGGACGCAGTCGTCCATGGTCGTGCCCGCGAGCGGGACGAACGGGACGACGTCGACGGCACCGATCCGTGGGTGCTCGCCCGTGTGCTCCTCCATGTCGATCTCGTGGACCGCGACCGCGACCGCGCGATGGAGCGCCTCGCTGACCGAGTCGGCCTCGCCCGCGATCGTCAGCACGGAGCGGTTGTGGCTCGCGTCGCTCGTCCGGTCGAGGAGCTTCGCGCCGGGGACCGATTCGACGGCCTTCGCGAGCCGCTCGACGACGTCGAGCCGCCGCCCCTCGGAGAAGTTCGGGACGGATTCGACGAGTCCGGGCACAAACCTACTGTGACAGGTCGATGGCGACGGGGAGGGACTCACGAGCCCAGCCGCTGAGCCGCCGGCCCGCGCTCCAGCCCTGGTACTTCGCGGCGAGCATCTCGCGCGCATGCTGCTCGTCCGGCTCGCCCTCGATCGTGCGGGCGGTTCCGGTGTACCAGCGACGCCCGATGCGGACGCGGACGCGCGGTTCCTGCTGGAGATTGCGGACCCAGTGGGCGTCGTCGCGGCCACCCGACAGCAGGTAGAGTCGGTCGGCGTCCGCGGCGAACCAGATCTCGATCACGCGCGGCTGACCCGACGTCCTGCCGATCGTCTCGAGATCGCATACGTCGCGACCGCGCGCGCCGTCGTCGAGGATCATCGAGAAGTTGGGCGACCAACGACACGACCGACGAACACGTGTGAGACGGTAAACTAACGCGCGGCATTCCGCCGATTTCGAGAGGGGATCGTGACCGCTCCGACTGCCGCGCCCCGCCGCAGCCTGTTCCGCCATCCCGACTTCGTGAAGCTGTGGTCGGCGGCCACGATCTCGCTGTTCGGGACGCAGGTCAGCCAGATCGCGATCCCCGTCATCGCGGTCATCTTTCTCGGCGTGCCGGCCTGGCAGGTCGCCCTCCTCGGCACCCTCGAATTCCTGCCGTTCCTCCTGTTCACGCTGCCCGCGGGGGTGTGGGTCGACCGGCTCTCGCGGCGCCGCATCCTCATCTCGGGGGACGTGGGCCGAGCGGTGATGCTCGCGACGATCCCGCTCGCGTACGAGCTGCACGCCCTGACGATCTGGCAGCTGTACGTCGTCGCGTTCGTCAACGGCATCTTCACCGTCTTCTTCGACATCGCGGACCAGTCGTACCTGCCGACCGTGGTCGAGCGGAATCAGCTGATCGATGCCAACGGGAAGCTGCAGGCATCCGTCTCGACCGCCCAGGTGATCGGCCAGCCGCTCGGTGGCGGGGTGGTCGCCGTCCTCACGGCGCCCGTCGCGATCATCCTCGACGCCGCCAGCTACGCCGCGTCGGCGTTCCTCGTGTTCCTCATCCGGCGCAAGGAGCACTCGTCGAATGCCCGCTCATCCGCCGCCGGACCCGCGGCGGAGGTCGTCGGCGAGTCGCCCGCATCGGGTGCGAGCGTCGCCGCGGAGAGTGGCGTGGCACCGTCGCCAAACGCCGGACGGCCCGGGCTGCGCGTCGAGATCGCCGAGGGCCTGCGGTACGTCGTGGGCCACCGATATCTTCGGAGCATCGCCGCGACGACGGGGGCGTCGAACCTCTTCACCAACATCGCGTTCGCGATCTTTCCGGTCTTCGTCTACCGCGATCTGGGGCTCACACCCGAGGTCGTCGGGCTCATCGGCGGCGGGTTCGGTGCCGGCGCGCTGCTAGGCGCAGTTACGGCCGGTCGGGTCTCGGATCGCTTCCGGATCGGACCGACGATCGTGTTCTCGATCCTCGTCGGCGCGGTGCCGCAGCTGCTCGTCCCGCTGTCGACTCACGACACGGCGCTGCTCCTGATCGGGGGCAGCGGCGCCTTCTCGGGCTGGTCGAACATGGTCTACAACATCAACCAGGTGAGCCTGCGCCAGTCGATCACACCCGAGCGGATGCTCGGCCGGATGAACGCAACGATGCGGTTCATCGTCTGGGGGACGATCCCGATCGGTCAGATCGTCGGCGGCATCATCGCGACGGCGTTCGGGACGGTGACGGCGATCTGGATCGGCGTGATCGGCGGCGTCTTCGTGTTCCTCCCGGTGTTCTTCTCGCCGGTCCGCGCGCTCGACCGAATCCCCGACGCGGAGCCGAACGACTCGGCCTCGCCACGCCAGGACATGCCGACCCCGGCGTAGCGCCTACGCGTCCTCGTCGAGCATCGGCAGGCGCACACCGCGCTCGCGCGCGACGTCGATCGCCCGCTCGTAGCCCGCGTCGGCGTGGCGGATGACGCCCATCCCCGGATCGGTCGTCAGGACGCGCTCGAGCTTCTGCGCCGCAAGGTCCGTCCCGTCCGCCACGACGACCATTCCGGCGTGCTGCGAGTAGCCGATCCCGACGCCGCCCCCGTGGTGGATCGACACCCACGTCGCGCCGGCGGCGGTATTGACGAGGGCGTTGAGGAGTGGCCAGTCGGCGATCGCGTCGGAGCCGTCGCGCATCGATTCGGTCTCGCGGTTCGGTGACGCGACAGAACCGGCGTCGAGATGGTCACGACCGATGACGATCGGTGCCGATACCTCGCCATCCGCGACGAGCCGGTTGAACGCCAGCCCGGCCTTCGCGCGCTCGCCGTAGCCGAGCCAGCAGATCCGCGCCGGCAGTCCCTGGAATGGCACCTTCGCCTGGGCCATCTCGATCCAGCGGTGAAGCGCGCCGTCCTCCGGGAACAGCTCGAGGATCGCGCGGTCGGTTCGGAGGATGTCGCCGGGATCGCCGCTCAGCGCGGCCCAGCGGAACGGGCCCTTGCCCTCCGCGAAGAGCGGCCGGATGAACGCGGGCACGAAGCCCGGGTAGTCGAATGCGCCGGCGACACCGGCCTCGAACGCCATCGCCCGAAGGTTGTTGCCGTAGTCGAAGACGACCGCGCCCGCGCGCTGGAACTCGAGCATCGCCCGGACGTGGTCGGCCATCGCGCGCATCGAGCGCCGGACGTACTCGTCGGGGAGGGCCGCTCGCAGCTCCATCGCGTCCGGCAACGAGATCTCCGACGGAATGTAGCCGGCGAGCGCGTCATGGGCGGAGGTCTGGTCCGTGACGACGTCGAAACGCTCGCCGCGGCGCGCCAGCGCTGGCTCGATCTCAGCGGCGTTGCCGACGAGAGCAACCGAGAGTGCGGCTCGTGCGCCTGCCGCCTCGCGGGCCCAGACGAGCGCCTCGTCGACCGAGTCCGTAAGGCGGTCGACGTACCCGATCTCGTGCCGCCGCCGCGCCCGCGCCTCGTCGACCTCGATCGCGACGCAGACGCCGCCGTTCATCGTCACCGCCAGCGGCTGCGCGCCCCCCATGCCTCCGAGTCCCGCGGTCAGCACGACGCGACCGGCGAGCGAGCCACCGAAATGCTGGCGGGCGAGCTCGGCGAACGTCTCGTACGTCCCCTGGAGGATCCCCTGCGTCCCGATATAGATCCAGGACCCCGCGGTCATCTGGCCGTACATCGTCAGACCCTTGCGCTCGAGATCCCGGAAGACGTCCCACGTCGCCCAGCGCCCGACGAGGTTGGAATTCGCAATCAGGACGCGCGGCGCCCACTCGTGCGTCCGGAACACCCCAACCGGCTTTCCCGACTGGACGAGGAGTGTCTCGTCGTCGGCGAGGCGGCGGAGCTCACGGACGATCGCGTCGAACGCGGCCCAGCTCCGTGCCGCGCGGCCGGTGCCGCCGTAGACGACGAGGTCGTCGGGCCGCTCCGCCACCTCCGGGTCGAGGTTGTTCATCAGCATCCGGAGCGCCGCTTCCTGCTGCCAGCCGCGGCACGACAGCTCTGTGCCGCGCGGCGCTCGCACGGCGCGAGGAGCGTGGTGAGTTGCGGTCACGACGGCATCGTAGGGCGCCCGTCTCTCCTCAATCCGTCAGCGCCGCGACGACCTTCTCGCCGAGCCGCCGCTCGCCGACCGACGACACCGAGACGAGCACGGAGCTCCGCTGGAGCCAGAGGTGGTACGTCCGAACACCCTGGACGCACGAGTCAATGAATGTCTTGCGGCCGCCGATCGTCGCTTCCGCCCGGCCGGCGACACCACCCGCGGGCTCGCAGACGCTGGCATCGAACGCGTCGCGCCACGATCGGAGGAACGCATCGGAGAAGACGCCGTGCCGAAGGTGGACGAGGGTGGCGTGCGCGAACTGGCCGTCGACCGGGTCCGTGTAGAGAGCCGTGATCGCGGTGTCCGCGGCGCCGACGACGAGCGCGTCGTTCTGCGCAATCACGTCGGATTCGGGGACGCGCGTTCGCGGGAATCCATCGACGGCTGGCGGGAGGTGGTCGAGGAGGCCGGGGTCGATGTTCGCGGGAGCGAAGGACGGTCGAAGGCCTACGGTCGCGGCCGGCGCGGGCGTGACGCTCGGCGGAATTGAAGGGACCGTCGATGGAGGCGTGGCGGCGGACGGCGTGCCAGTTGCAACGGGCGTCGCGCAGGCCGTGAGAGCGACGAGCACCGGGAACGCGAGGGTCGCCGGCATCGCTCTCACAGCTCGCGTCGGACGACCGGAAAGCGCTCGTCGTCGACGGCGACCGCGAATCCGGCTGCCACCCAGAACTCTGGCGTCGCCGCGCTCGTGGCGTCCTCGTCGACGCCGCGCGCGGGGTACGCCTCGACCGCAGAGAAGCCGCGATCGGCGAGATCGCCGCACACGGTCCCGACGAGACGCTGCGCGTAGCCGAGCTCCCGCGCCTCGCGCGTCGTCGCGATGCAGGTGATGACCGCGGGAAGCGGCGCGTCCGGAAGCTGCGGGTAAAGCTCGCGGAGGCGCAACGCCCGCGGATACGCGGAAAGCGGGCCGAACTGCGTCCACGCGACCGCGACGTCGTCGACGAGCATCACCTTGGCGTAGCTCCCGAAGACCGCCAGCCCGCGCGCGAGCAGCGCGAGCTTCCGGGGAGCGTCGGCCGCGACCGCGGGCTTCGTCGGGCGGTGTGGCGCGAACGGGTTGTCGTCAGGCTCGTCCTGTGCGGGCGCGAACGGGTTCGCGGCGCTCCCACCGCCGGCCGCGAACGGATTGAACGGGTTCTCCTTCGCGGCGTCGTCGAGGAACGGATTCCCGGTTCGCGGCCGCGCCGGCGCGTCCGTTGCCGCCCCTCGTTCGAGCCACGACAGGCGCGCCGCTTTCGAGCCGCGGTCGGCGTCCTCCCAGTAGTCGCACGTCCGGTGGTCGAAGCCCGGATCCGCGCACCGCGGGATCAACGCGAATGACGATTCGTCAGTGACGTCGACGATCCGGATCTCGGGCATCTGCCGATCTACGCGCGCGGAGAGGCGAGGTCGACGAGCGCGCCGCTGTGCACGAGGTCCGCCGCGGCGGCCAGGTCCGGGCCTGGCTCGCGGTCGGCATCGAGATGGCGGACGTGTTCCCGGATGCGCGCGAGCGCGTCGGCGACGCCTGCCCCCGGCGCGACGCCGTCAGTGGCCGCGATCCGGAGGTCCAGTGCCTGTGCCGCGACGACGAGCTCGATCGCGAGGATCCGCTCGACGTGCTCGAGGACCTGCCGCGCGTGGCGGGCCGCGATCGACCCCATCGACACGTGGTCCTCCTGGTTCGCGCTCGTCGGGATCGTGTCGACCGACGCCGGGTGCGCGAGCACCTTGTTCTCGGACGCGAGGGCCGCGGCGGTGTACTGGTAGATCATCATCCCGGACTCGAGGCCGGACGCCGTCGCGAGGAATGGCGGCAGGCCGCCGTTGAGCCGCGCATCGACGAGGAGGGCGATCCGACGCTCGCTGATGGAGCCGAGCTCGGCGACCGCGAGCTTCGCGAAGTCGAGGGCGAGGGCGATTGGCTCGCCGTGGAAGTTGCCGCCGCTGATAACGCGGCCGCCGCCCGTCGCAGTCGTGTCGACCTCGGCGACTCCGCCACCCGCGAACACGAGCGGGTTGTCGGTGGCGCTGTTCAGCTCGATGTCGAGGACGCGACGAAGGTGATCGAGCGCGTCGCGGACGGCGCCGTGGACCTGTGGCACGCAGCGGAGCGAATACGGGTCCTGGACCTTGTGGGCGGATCCGTGGTGATGGCGCTGGAGCGGCGAATCGCGGAGGAGGTGCCGCAGCTCCGCGGCGACGGCAACCTGTCCCGGGTGCGGCCGGGCGAGCTGGTACGCGGCCGCGAATGCGACGTCCGTCCCGAGCAGCGCCTCGACGCTCATTGCCGCCGCGACGCTCGCCGTCCGCGCGAGCCGATCGGCGTCGGCGAGGAGCAGCGCGCCGATCGCGGTCATCATCTGCGTCCCGTTCAGGAGCGCGAGGCCCTCCTTCGCCTCGAGCGTCAGCGGCTCGAGCCCGATCTCGCGCAGCGCGACGATCCCCGGCACGACCTGGCCGTTCAGCTCGGCCTGGCCGCGCCCGATGAGAGGGAGCGCGAGATGCGCGAGCGGTGCGAGATCGCCCGACGCGCCGACGCTCCCCTGCGACGGGACGACCGGGTGGACGCCGCGCTCGAGGAACGCGAGCAGCCGATCGACGACGAGCGGCCGACAGCCGCTGTGCCCGAGCGCGAGCGTATTTGCGCGAAGGAGCAGCATCGCCCGGACGATCTCGCGAGGGAACGCGGCCCCCACGCCGGCGGCGTGGCTCATCAGGAGGTTCTCCTGGAGCCGCTGCGCGTCGGCCGCGGGGACGACCATCGACGCGAGGTCACCGAATCCCGTCGTCACGCCGTACACGACCTCGCCCGCCGCGACGAGCGACTCGATGACGTCTCGCGCCTCCTGGATCCGCTCCCGCGCGTGGACGTCGAGCCCGACCCTCGCACCGTGTCGCGCGACAGCCTCGACGTCCTCGACGGTCAGGTCGGCGCCCGTCAGGATGACGCGGCCGCGTCCCGCGGGATCGGCCTCGCGAACCGGCTCGAAGTGGGGCTCCGCAGGCCCGTGACGGTCGATCGGGTCGGTCACGAGCCGAGGATAGTCGGCTATCCTCGCCGCTGTTCCACTGCTGAGCCCGAGGGTTGCCGCGCGTGCTCGCCTTCATCGACCAGATCGTCATCCCGTTCCTGAACTCGCTGTACGGCGCCGTCGGGTACGCCGGCGTGATGGTGGCGATGGCGATCGAGTCGGCGATGATCCCGCTCCCCTCGGAGCTGATCCTCCCCTACGCGGGATTCCTCATCTCCGACCCGTCTCAGGTCGAGCCGCTCACGCACGGGCAGTGGAACTACTGGATCGTCGTCGTCGTGGCGACGATCGGGAACACGCTGGGATCCCTCGTCGGATACGCGATCGGGGCGTGGGGCGGCAGGCCGTTCCTCGAACGGTACGGCCGCTACGTGCTGATCCGGCCGCACGAGATCGAGCTCGCCGAGTCGTTCTTCGCCCGCTACGGGTCTGCGACCGCGTTCTTCAGCCGGCTCCTGCCGATCGTCCGGACGTTCATCAGCTTCCCGGCCGGTGTGGCGCGGATGCCGCTCGGGCGGTTCATCGTTTACTCGACCGCGGGCGCGTTCCTGTGGTCGATGCTCCTCGTGTTCGCGGGCGTGCAGCTTGGGTCGCGGTGGGCGGACATTCGCCACGCGCTCCAGCCGTTCGACCTCGCAGTCGCAGTCATCGTCGTCGCGGCGGTCGCGGTGTTCATCTGGTGGCGGCTCGGCATGCCGGGGCGACGTCGGACCAGCTGAGTCACTGCCGCGCGCGCTCTTCGGGCGCCGGTCGCGCCTTGAACGCGATCCATAGCGCGACGTCGTAGACGATCTTCAAGCCGCCGCCAATGAAGAACGGCAGAGCGGCGAGGGCCGGCGTCGCGACGAAGACGCCGGCGAGGTTCGCGCTGAGTCCCGCGCCGATCGACCGCGCGATCCCCGTCACCCCGGCCGCCGCGGATCGCTCATCCGGCTCGACGACGGAGATCGTGTAGCTCTGCCTCGTCGGGACGTCCATCTGGCTGATGCTGAAGCGTGCGAGCAGCACCGCAATCGCGAGCGGCAGGTTCGGCATGAGCGGGACGAGGATCAGCAGAACGTTCGACGGCAGGTGCGTGAACACCATCGTGTTGATCAGGCCGATTCGCGCGGCGATGCTCGCGGCGGCGAGCGCGGAGGCGGCCGCGAGCAGGTTCGCGGCGAAGAAGATGCCGCCCAGGACCGCTTCGGGCACCCCGTACGTCGAGTGGAACCAGTAGGCGAGGATGCTCTGCATGACGAGCCCGCCGGCGAACGCGTCGACGGAGAACAGCGCGGCGAGACCGAGCACCACGTTCCGCGACCTGTGGAGACCAAGGCGGCGGGCGATGGTCGTGTCCGGCGAGGCTGCGACCTCGACGGCGGCCGACACGCGACTGATGAGCGCCGCGATCGCGAGTCCGATGACGGCGTAGCCGACGATGACGACGCGGTACGCGGCGATGTCGCCGACGCCGGCGCTTCGGAGGGCGCCGACCGCGAGCCCCGCGCCGAGCGCGCCACACGCCGTCGCGATGGAACCCGCGAGGTTGTACCAGGCAAAGACGCTCGTCCGCCTCCGGGCCTCGATCGTCTCGGTCAGCGACGCCTGCTCGACGGCGAGAAACGGCCCGACCTCGTTGCCCGATGGGCTGATGACACCGATCGTCGCGGCGACGAGCAGGAGCACGAACACGTCCGTGACCGCGAAGATGAGCCCGGCCGCTGCCATGAGCAGCGCGCCGATGATGAGGACGCGCCGACGCCCGAGCCGGTCGGCGTGCGTCGTCAGCCACAGGCTGATGACCGTGTCGCCGATGAGCGTCAGGCTGAGGATCAGCCCGATCGCCGCTCCGTCGAGCCCGAGGCGGGCGAGGTACAGGACCAGGATGACGGCGACTGACCCGTAGCCGAACATCCGCGCCGACCGCGCGGCGAACAGGAGCCGGCCGTCCCGGCCGAGCGCGAGTCGCGGCGCCTTCGCCGGTGTCGGGACAGGGACGGCGCTCGTCACGTCGCGGAGTCTATGGCCGGGGCCGCGCCGCACGCCGCCGGGTCGTGTGACAATCGGCGCGGAGGTAGTCGACGCCCGATGATCGACCGCGATCGCGATCACACCACGGCCGAGGACACGGCGACGGAGACGCACCGGGAGCCGCACGGCGCCGCGGCGCCACATGGAGCGGGCGACGACGTCGCGGCGCACGGGCACGACGCAATGCACGACACTGAGCCGCTGGGGGCGGTCGACGTGCAGGCCTGGGGCGCGGGGGCCCTCGGAATCGCGCTCGGCCTGGTCGTCGCGGCGTGCTTCCTGGTGGCGTCTGCGGCGCGACCGGGCTGAGACCGGGCCGATGCCCGCCGCGGGCGACGGCCGCTGCTAGAACAACCCGACGATGTTCCCGTCGGCGTCGACGTCGATGTTCTCGCCGCCCGGCTTCGACGGCAGTCCCGGCATCGTCCGCATCTCGCCGAGGAGCGCCTTGACGAACCCGGCGCCGGCGGATAGGCCGACATCGCGGATCGGGACCCGGAAGCCCGTCGGGCGGTTCTTCAGCGCGGGGTCGTGGCTCAACGAGTACTGCGTCTTGGCCATGCAGACCGGCAGGTGCCCGAACCCGAGCTCCTCGTAGAGCTTCAGCGCCTTCGCGGCCGCGGGCAGCACATCGATCCCGGACGCGCCGTAGATCCGAACCGCGATCGCTTCGATCTTCTCGACGAGCGGTGTCGCGTCGGCGTAGAGGAGCTTGAAGTTCGGAGCACCCTCCGCGGCCGCGTCCCACACGGCTCGCGCGAGGTCCTCCGCGCCGGCGCCGCCGTCGGTGAAATGCCGCGTGACGACGGCCGCACGAGCGCCGGCAGCGAGTGCGACCTCCTGGATCGCCGCGATCTCGGCCGCCGTATCGCCGGGGAAGGCGTTGATCGCGACGACGGCCGGAACGCCGAAGACGGTCACGTTCTCGATCTGCTTGGCGAGGTTCGCCGCGCCAGCCCGGACGGCGTCGACGTTCTCCGCGGCGAGCGCGGGATCGAGCGGCTTGCCCGCGACGATCTTCCCGACGCCACCGTGCATCTTCAGGGCTCGGATCGTGGCGACGACGACGGCGGCGTCGGGCCGCAGGCCGGAGGTGCGGCACTTGATGTCGAAGAACTTTTCGGCGCCCATGTCAGCCCCGAAACCCGCCTCGGTGCAGACGATCTCGTTCGTGGCGAGCGCCAGGCGGTCCGCCAGGACGGAGTTGTTGCCGTGGGCGATGTTGGCGAACGGCCCGCAATGGACGAACGCCGGGCCACCCTCCAGCGTCTGGAGAAGGTTCGGCTTCAGGGCATCCTTGAGGAGCACCGCCATGGCGCCGGCGACTTTCAGGTCCTCCGCTGTGACCGGGCGGCCGTCACGCGTCGTAGCCATGACCATCCGGCCGAGACGCGCGCGCAGGTCCGCCATGTCCGCGGCGAGCGCGAGGACGGCCATGACCTCCGACGCGACAGTGATCTGCCACTCCGTCTCGCGCGGGACGCCGTTCTCGCGACCGCCGATCCCGATCACGGCCCGGCGGAGTGCCCGGTCGCTGATGTCGACGACGTGCGGCCAGAGGACGGACAGCGGGTCGATCCCGAGCGCGTTGCCGTGGTGGAGGTGGTTGTCGAGAAATGCCGCACCCAGGTTGTGCGCCGCGCCGATCGCGTGGACGTCGCCGGTCAGGTGGAGGTTGAAGTCCTCCATCGGGATGACCTGGCTGTAGCCGCC
Source organism: Candidatus Limnocylindrales bacterium (assembly GCA_035264845.1). Taxonomy (GTDB): domain Bacteria; phylum Chloroflexota; class Limnocylindria; order Limnocylindrales; family CSP1-4; genus JACDAV01. The sequence continues at coordinate 11,575 of DATFPL010000053.1, forward strand.
GCCCGCGGCGCCACCCTTGATCCCGAACACCGGCCCGAGCGACGGCTGGCGGATCGCGACCGCGGCACGCTTCCCGATCCTGTTCAGGCCCTGCGTGAGCCCAACCGTCGTCGTCGTCTTGCCCTCACCGAGCGGCGTCGGCGTGATCGCGGTCACCACGACGTACTTCCCGCGCGGGTTGAGCGCCTCGAGCCGGCTGATCGCCTCGAGTGTCACCTTCGCCTTCGTTCGGCCGTACGGCTCGATCTCGTCCTCGCGGAGGCCAAGCTCGAGGGCGACCTCGAGAATCGGGCGTGGGGTGACGGAGCGCGCGATCTCGAGGTCCGAGGGGAATGGCTTCGTGGCGGTCATCGCGCGCCGACCGCGGTCCGGAGGTGCGAGGACCGGTCGGGATCGCGAGCCGCCGCCGCCTGGTCGTTCGCCGCGCGGAGCAGATGGGTCAGCAGCAGCGCGTTCGTGACGGGACCGACACCGCCGGGTACCGGGGTGATCGCGCTCGCCACAGCACGAGCGCTCTCGAAGTCGACGTCGCCGACGATCTTCCCTTCGACGACGTTGATGCCGACGTCGACGACGACTGCCCCGCGCCGGAGCATCGACCCCGTGACGAGGCCCGGCCGCCCGGCCGCGACGACGACGATCTCCGCCGTCCTCACCACGGACGCGAGATCGCGGGTTCGCGAGTGGCAGACGGTCACGGTGGCATTCTCCCGGAGCAAGAGGATGGCGGCCGGCTTGCCGACGACGTTCGATCGACCGATGACGACCGCGCGTCGTCCCTCGATCTCGATGCCGGATCGCTTGATGATCTCGACCGCGGCGTGGGCCGTCGTCGGCAGGAAGCCCTCGTAACCGAGTGTCATGAGGCCCACGTTGCGCGGATCGATCCCGTCGATGTCCTTCGCCGGGTCGAGGACCTCGATGACGGTCGAAAGCGGGATGCGCCTGGGCAGCGGCATCTGGACGATGATCCCGGACACGAGCGGGTCGTCGTTGAGCTCGAGGATCCGGCGCCGAACCGCGGCCGCCGACACACGGCCCGGGATCTCGACGAGCTTGCCGCTGATCCCGACGTTCCGGCAGCTCCGGAGGATCTGCTCGAGGTAGACGGTCGACGGCGCGTCGCGACCCACGATGACGACGGCGAGCGACGGCGTGAAGCCGTGGCGGCGCTTGAACGCGGCGACGTCGTCCTTGACGGAGGCGCGGATCTCCGCCGCGATCGGGGCGCCCTGGAGAAGCCGGACGCCCGCGGCGGATGCCATCTCAGCGACGATCCGACGAGCTCAGAACGAGCGGCTCGCGGGAGTCTCCCGAGAGAACTGCCTCGCTGGTCGCCTTGGCAAGGCGGGCGATCTCACGGAGGAGATCCTCGACGCGCTTCATCGCGGTTCCCGCGTAATCCTCGTCGCCGACAGCCGGCAGGTTGACGAGCACATTGGCGGCCGCGCCGCGCGCCGCCGCTTCAGTCAGGAGCGCCGCGACGTTGAGGTCGCTCGACGCATTGACATTCGACCGCCCCGCGAGCGCCTCTGCCGTGGAAACAACCGCGAGGCACGTCTCGAGGCACTGGAGCGGGACGTCGGCGGCGCCGCGCGCGGCCTCGCGGACGGCCGCGGTTCGTTTCTCTGCCGCCTCGGGCGTGTCCTTCGCGAGCTTTGAGGCCGCGGAATAGGCGGCGTAAGCGGCCGCGTCCTCGTCGGCCAGCTGGAGGAGCCGGTCCGCGAGCCTCTGCCCCTCCGCGAGGGCGTCGGCGAGCATCGCGTCGTGGGCGGCGTAGCGAGGCCGACCGTGGGACAGGGCCGCGACCATCGCCACGAGCGACGCGGCGAGTGATGCCGCCACGGCCGAGGCGCTCCCGCCGCCCGGGACCGGATCCGACGATGACAGCCGTCCGACGAAGCCGCGAAGGGTCAGGTCGCCGAAGGATGCGCGCGCGCTCGGTTCCACGCGCCGATTGTAGGCGGGCCGGCGGGTCCGGCGACCGCGCAACCCGACGGCCGAGAAGGGTCGTGGGGCGGGCGCAGTACCGGTGCACCCGCCCCGCGATACCCACGGGTCCGCACAGCGGTGGGCAGCCGCGGCGCGGTCAGGTGTCAGGCGGCGGTCCGGGCTTCCTCGTCGAGGCCCTCGATCGTCCAGCGCCGTGTCCGGTGCCGGTAGCTCAGGGTCACCCGCGCGAGCGGGGTATCGACCTCGAAGACGGTGCGCGGCCCGACGACGACGGGATACGCCGACGTCTCGTCACGGACCGATGCGAGCCTCGTGACGGGGAGTCGCCGGTCGCCCCAGGCGATCTCCGTGGGGCGGCCGTCGAACCAGTTCGTTCGGACGTGCACGCTGACCGGCGCGACGCGGATCATTGCCATCTGTGGCGGTCCTTTCCGGGGGCTTTGGCTCGTCGCCGGGGCACTCGGTCGACAGAACGGATGTTCGTAATGCGGCGACACTAGATCGAACGCCTGTTCGATGTCAAGCCCCATCGCCGGGATCGTCGGCCTCGTCCGTGTCACCTCGAATGTCACGGCCTCGACGCGGGTCGGGCCGACGGCGCGGTAGGCCTTCGACGTCGGCGGCGTGTCGCCCTCGGCGCTCGGCTGCCGTCCCGGGGTCTCGCTCGAACGGCGACGGCAGCGCCGCACCGATGAGCCGCGCGCGCGTCACCGCTCGCTCGCCATATCGCCGCCGGAGCTCGTCGGCCGCCTCGACGGCGGCCCGCCGTCGCGCGTCCTCCGTCGCGAAGAGCGACAGCTGGTCCGGCGTGCCGAGATGGGACGCGGTGACGCCGAGCAGCCGCACGCGGATGCCGCGCACCTCGGGCCTCGCAAGCTCGAGCGCCGTCCGCCAGATCGGTTCGGTCAGGTCGGTCGGCTCCGGCAGCGTCCGCTGCCGCGTGATCGTTCGGAAGCTGGAGTCGCGGACCTTCACCGCGACCGTGCCGGCCTTGACGCCGCTCGACCGCAGCCGGCTCGCGACCCCCTCCGCCATCGCCAGGAGCGTCCGCTCGATGACCTCGCGATCCGAGGTGTCTACGTCGAACGTGTGCTCGTGCCCGATCGACTTCGCGTCGCCCGAATCCGCGACGGGATCGTCGTCGAGCCCGCGCGCGCGATCGGCCAGGGACCCGCCGTGCTTCCCGAATCGGCGGACGAGCAGCTCGGGTGGGAGTGCTGCCAGATCGCCGATGGTTGCGACGCCGTACTCGCGGAGGGCTGCCGCGGTCTGCGCGCCGACGCCCCACAGCCGCGAGATCGGCAGCGGCGCGAGGAACGCCGCCTCCTCGCCGGGCGGCACGACGACGAGTCCGTCCGGCTTGCGCAGGTCCGATGCGATCTTGGCGACCAGCTTCGTCGTTGCGACACCGACGGAGATCGTCAGGCGGATCTCGTCCTGCACCGCCGTCTTGATCGCCCGACCGACGGTTTCGCCGTCGCCGAACAGCGCCCGCGACCCGGTGACGTCGAGGAACGCCTCGTCGATCGAGATCGGCTCGACGAGCGGGGTGAAGCGACGAAGGATCGCCATCACGTCGCGGCTCACGGAGAGGTATTTCGCGCCGTCGACCGGCAGGAAGACGCCGTCGGGACAGAGGCGACCAGCGTGGCGCAGCGGCATCGCGGAATGGACCCCGAACTTGCGTGCCTCGTAGCTCGCGGCGCTGACGACGCCTCGGTCGCCCGGGCCGCCCCCGCCGACGATGACGGGGCGCCCGCGCAGCTCCGGCCGATCCCGCTGCTCGACCGCCGCGAAGAATGCGTCGAGGTCGACGTGGAGGATCGTCGGGATCGTCACGCCGCCATCATCGGCGACGCCGAGCCGTCAGGGAACGATCTGGGTCAGCAACGAGATTCGGTCGCCGCTCACGTTTGCGACGAACATCGACCCGGCCTGGATGGCCAGGCTGCCGGGCGAATCGAGCGCCTCCGACCCACGCGGCGCCAAGCGCCCGGCGAGAGAGCCGTCGGGCCGGTAGACGAGGATCGCGTTGTCGGCTGGGCTCGACGCCCACACCATCCCGGACGAATCGACGGCGACGTCGGCCGTCCCGGGTCGCTTCGCGCTCCACTCGGTCACCGGCCACGACGCGACGAACGTGCCTTCGTCGTCGAATTCCACGATTCGCGCGTTTCCTGCGTCCGCGACGACGACCCGCCCGGAAGCGACCGCGATGCCGGTTGGATGCGAGAGCTGCCCGTTCGCCGCGCCCTCGCCGCCCCACGCCACGACGGTGCCGTCGGGGTCGCGGCGGACGACGCGTCCCGTTCCCGCGTCGAGCACGAAGACTCGCCCCGCGTCCACAGCGACGTCGACAGGCTGGCCGAATCCCTCGTCCGGTCCGTTCCACTCGTCGACGAACGCCCCGCCCGGCCCGAACTCCTCGACCCGCCGATTGCCCGTGTCCGCCACCCACACCCGTCCGTCGCGATCCGCGGCGACGCCCATGGGACCCGCCAGCTGACCCCGGCCGGATCCCGGCGCCCCGATCGTCGAGATGTAGCCGCCGCTCGACGAGAAGCGCTCGATTCGGTTGTTGCCCGTGTCCGCGACGAAGACAGTGCCCCGCTCGTCCGTCGCGACGCCGCGCGGGCGGTCGAGCTCGCCGGGTCCGGTGCCGCGCCCGCCGCGGTACATGTCCGCCGGCGACGCGTCCGGGAGGTCGTCGACGGCGGCCTGATCCGTCGGCACGCGGTAGATAGCCAGGTGGGCGTAGTGGTTGTCGGGGTCCGCGAAGACCTCGTCGAAGCTCGCGCGGAAGACGTCCTCGTTGAGGCGCTGGGCGAATCCGCGCTCCCGGAGGCCGTCGTCGAACGCGACGTAATCGATCCCGTCGCGAGACAGGCGAACGGCGAGATCGCGAGCGCTGCGCGTCGCGAACAGCGCCCGGTACTCCTGCTCGCGGTCCCGCACCGCGTAGCCCGCGGACCACGCGTAGTACGACCAGCCGTAGTACAGCCGCCGACCCGCCAGGAGGATCGGGTTCGCGGCGTAGAGGTCCGACAGGAAGACCGATTTCGGCTCGGTCCTCGTCGTGACCCACTCGAACAGGCGGTCGCCCTCGAGCTGGTACGAGATGGTGCGGCTGTTCCTGATCGGCATGAGGTCGATGACACCGCCGGCCACAACGACCGCTACGAGGCCGATGGCGGCGAGCCTCGCGGGCACTCCGAGCAGGCGCCGGGTTTGCCACAGTGTCACCACTCCGTACGCCGCGAACAGGTTCAGCACCACGAGCCAGGCGTTGATGAACTTGTGGTTGGCGAGCACTTCGACGCTGAGCTGGATCAGGAAGGCGACCGCGACAAGCGCGCTGAAGGCAATCAGCACCCGCGCCTGACGCCACGACCCGCGGACCAGGCCAACGGCGGCGAGGACGAGCTTCGGGCCGAAGATGAACCCGAGGTACGTTGCGACGGCGACCGCCGTCGCGTCCGTGAGGGTGTAGCCCCAGAAGATCGACGGGTATGTCTGCTGCCCGGCCATCGTGCCGGGGCGGACCCAGACGAGCTGCGGAATGGAGACGACCGCGGCGGCGCCCGCCAGCCCCAGCATCTGGATGCGATTCGGGAACAGCACGAACCAGATCGCGAGGAGAGCAGCCGCGGCGAAGAAGATCGCCCCGTTCCACAGCGGCAGCAGCCCGGCGACGAGCCCGCAGACGAGATACCCGCCGAGCGCGGGATCGCGCAGCCGGCCGCGAACGAGCGCGACCGGGTGCCGCGCGTCTTCTCGAATGCCGCTCGCCGCGCGGCGCGCGCGCGCCGCCATGCCGGACCCGCTTGCGGGCTTCGTTGCTGTCACGGCTTCGACGACGCCCGAATTGCGATCGAGGAGGAACAGCACGATCGCGAGGAGGATCCCGATGGCGCTCGCGAGGTGGCGCTGGTTAAGGAACACGATCTGGGTCCAGATCCCCCACTCCTCGCCGCGGTACGGGAAGCCCGACACCATGAAGTGATCGAGGTGGGCGATGCCGTCGAGGACGGTCGATACGGACCCGAGCCCCGCGACGTACGGGATGAACGACAGCGCGCCGTGGAAGAAGAACAGGCCAGCCCCGATCCAGCCGACGAGGCGCGACCGGAACAGCCGGACGCCGAGCGACATGACGAGGACGAGCATCGCGAGCAGCGTGGCGATGCTGAGGAGGTTGTTGGCGAGGGCCGGATCGAGCCCCAGATGCGTCAGGTTGCCGACCTGGAAGTAGTACAGGAAGTGGTACCGGATCGGCTCGCCGGCGTAGTGCGGGTACTCCGTCGGGAAGTTGTTGCCCAGCGCGAAGCTCTGGGCGATCGCCGTCGTCGGCCCGAAGTCGCTCCAGACGCCGGTCCCGATCTCGAGGGTGCCGTCGTTGTAGTCGTAGGTCGTGATCATCATCCAGGCCACGAGCACGCTGAACAGCCCGATGGCGATCCATTCGCCGCGCATCCCTCCGCGGCCCCCGATGGATGACACCTCCACGCGAGGTGGGATTCGACGAAGGAGCACCGCGGCGAGCAGGAGTCCCCACGCCGACAGCAGGCCGCCGACCAACACGGGATCGTCGACGGTGTTGCTGAGGGCGAGGCTGGCGAGGTACGACGTCCAGGTCGCGAGCAGGATCCCCACGAGGAGGCCCGTCGCGAGCCGGTGCGCGATCGACACGTATGAGAACCAGCGGGAGGCGAGCGCGTCGCCCGCAAACACGGCGACCGCCAGGTAGGCGAGCGCGATCACGTCGCCGGCTTGCCGCTCTCGCCGAGGGCGGCGAGCACCCGCGCCGCATCGTCGAGGTCGACGCGGAGCTCCTCCTGGAGCAGGGCCGTCAGCGCCGGCGACCGATACGACCCACCGGCCCAGTTGCGCCGGATCGTCGCGATGTCCCGGAACGCCGCCACCGAGTCCCGAACGACGTGGACGGAGCTCGAGGCGTTCCGTTCCAGCCGAACGGGTATCCGCTTGAGGTCGAGCCGGTACTTCAACAGGAGATAGATCAGCTCGACGTCGATCGCGAACCCGTTGACGCGCGTCAGCCGGAACACCTCGGCCGCGACGTCGCCGCGGAACACCTTGAAGCCGCACTGCGTGTCGTAGATGCCGCCCGTCACGAGGGTTCGGAACGAGAAGCTGGCGATCTCGGAGATCGCGCGTCGCAGCGCTCCGGTGCTCTCGTAGGCCGATCCGGGCAAGGTTCGGTCGCCGATGACGGCGTGGTACCGGCGCTCCCGGATGTAGCTGATCGCGAGTGGGAGCCGGTCCATCCCGTAGGGAAGATCGCCGTCGGTGAAGGCGCGAATCTCGCCCTTCGCCGCGGCCATCCCGGCCCGCAGCGCCGCGCCCTTGCCGGCGTGGCCAAGACGGAGGACCTGAACGTTCGGCCGGGGCCGTACGGCATCGGGAGTTCCGTCGGTGCTGCCGTCGTCGGCGACGATGACCTCGCCGTCGATCCCGGCACGCCGGAAGAAGTCCGTCGCCCGGCCGACGTTGTCGTCGATGTAGCGGGCGCTGTCGTACGCCGGCATGACGAGCGAGATCGCCGGCCCCGTCACGACCTCCGATCAGCCTTCCCGCGCGACGAGCGCGCTGGGCCGGACCTGGAGCACGAGCAGCGAGATGACACCGCAAATGGCCGGCGGGAACGTCGTGACGACCCGCATGAGGACCATCGTCGCGAGCGCCTGCTCCGCCGAATACCCGAGGCTCGTGAGAATCGTCACGCCCACGAACTCGTACGTTCCGAGCGACCCAGGGGCGGCCGGGATGGCGAGCGACAGCGCGACGCCGCTCAGGAACAGGACCGCTTCGACAGGCCCAAGCGACACGCCGACCGAACGGGCGACGGTCCACGAGACGATCGTCGCCGTGCTCGCGACGGCGACCGTCAGGAGCACGACCGAGGCCGCCCCGCGAGCGGATCGCAGCGCGCCGGCACCGGCGGCGACACGCGCGACGATCCCGGCCACGCGGTCGATCAGGGCGCTTCCGCCCTTCGCCAGCTTCGTCAGCGCGAACCACGCGACCACGAGGACGACGGCGCCCACGATTGCGGCGACCAGCCCGAAGGAGGCCAGCTGTCGCAGCTCCGGGACTGTGGCGGTGACAAGGAGGCTGGACCCGAGGGCGAGCGCAAGCATCGTGAACCCGTCGGCGAGTCGCTCGACCAGGATCGTTCCGAGCATCGCGAGGCGCGGCATCCCGAACGCCGCGCCGGCCAGCATCGCCCGAGCGACGTCTCCCAGGCGCGCGGGCAGCACCGCGTTGGCGGCGAACCCGATCGTCAGGTACCCGAGGGCGAGCCGGTACGGCGGCGGAGCTGTGGTCGGGTCGGCGCGGCGCAGCAGCACGAGCCAGCGGAGCGCGCGGAGGTTGAGGTCGACGAGCACGATCGCCACCGCTGCGAGGAGTCCGAGTGGCGCGGCATCGCCGATGGCGGCTGCGGTGCGGCCCAGGTCGACGCGGGCGAGCGTGATGCCGAGGAGGACGGCGCTGATGGCGACGCCGACGGCGACGCGAAGGATCGAGGATCGGGGCATTGGTCCGTCAGTCGAGCGGGATCGAGCTCCGGCCGGGCGGCCGGAACCGTCGGAGGATAGCGACGGGAGACATACCGCCACACGCTGGCGGCCCGGCAACGGTCGGCAGGGTGGGTCCAATCTCCCAGCGGCCGGGGACGTCGGGCCGCGCCGTCCGGCGGGATCGCCCCCGCGTATCGTGCGCCACGTGCCCCGTCGCGTGACCCTGCCGCCCGCGTTGATCGCCGCCATTGCCGCGGTGGCCGCCGTCATGGCGCTCTCCTGGACGGCGGCGGAAGGCGGCCGCGGGCTGGACGCCAGCGACTTCAGAACGGTCGTGATCGTGGCCGTCGCGGTCTGGCTGGGCGTCCGGATCCTTCACCGCGCGGCTGCCTGATTCACCGGCCGGCGAGGTCGTTGCGGACGTAGAGCGCCAGATCCACGCCCGGGCGCAGCGTGAAGACGCCATCCCGCGTGTAGCGGCCGGCGTACTGCGCCAGGTCGGCCTCCTGGTTCACGTTGGCAACGATCAGCGCCTCCTCCGTCGGGACGATCTTGCCGAAGAAGCCTGCCTTCGGGTAGTCACGCATGTACCAGGGCAGCGGCCAGTAGTCCGGAGTCACGAAGACGACGCCCGTGTCACGGCCCGTGCCGGCGACCGTCGAGACGTGCTCGATCCGGTCGATGAGCGCAAGCGCCTGCCGGGTCGTGTGGACGAAGACGTAGGGATACGTCTCGTCGTCGTAGTGCCGGTAGCTCAGGTCTACGGCCTGGTATCCGCCGACCGCAACCGCGCCGGCGAGCACGACGGGGGCAGCGCCGCGCCAGCGCCCGGATTTCCCGACGCGATCGATCGTCAGCCCTCCGAGGAGCGCCAGCGGCACGACCATGTTGAGTGCGATCCACGGGGTCTTGTACTTGATGATCGAGTAGGCCACCGTGATGCCGAGTGCCCATAGGCCGATGAAGACCCAGACGCGGTGCCGGCCCTCGAGCGCCGCGATGAGGCCGCCGACCACGCCGAGCACGAGCAGCGGCGCTTCGGCCTGCACGAGCCAGACGAGGTACTGCTGCGGTGGCTGGACCTGCGTCTCCGCGCCCGTCTGCGTCCAGACCGTGAACGTCGCCAGCGAGTCGATCAGGCCCTCCGGGAAGTTCGTGAAGAACGACGAGTACAGCAGGACGTAGATCGACAGGAAGACGACGGCCGCGGCGATGACATGCTCGAGAGCGAGCCCGGGCACCGCGAGCCCCGGCCGCCCGCCGCCGACGGCCCTGTACTCGATGCCGTCGACGAACAGCGTGTCCGCGCCGCGCACCTTCCGGCCCGGAGATCGTCGCGCCGCGCCCGGCGTCCGGAGCCCGACGTAATACCTCGCGACGACGGCCGCGATCGCGAAGACGGCGACGGTGATGATCCCCGACTCCTTCGTCGTGAAGACGAGCGCCGCGAACGCGGCCGCGGCCAGCAGGTACTGCGGCCGCCGCTCCTCGAGGTACAGCAGCGAGGCCACCACGAGCCCAAGGGAGAAGCAGACGAGCAGCGACTCGTGGATGAAGTACCGCGAGATGTAGACCGCGCCGGGCGAGACGGCCAGCAGCGCGGCGGCGGTGAGCGTCGCGATCGGCCCGATGAATCGCCGGAGCGGGAGGACGAGTGCGACGGAGGCCAGCCCGGCGAGGACCGGAACGAGCCGAAGCGCCTGTTCGGTCAGCCCGAACAGCGTCGCCGACGCCAGGGCGAAGTAGTACAGCGACGGCCCGTGGTAGTTCGCCGGGTCATACCTGTAGACGCCGTCGCGCACGAGGTTGGTCGTGAAGAAGCCGTTCACCCCCTCGTCGTGGTGGAACGGGTTGATTGCGAGCTCCGGCAGCCGGAGGGCGGCCGCGACGAGAAGAATCACAACGGCAGCAGGGACGAACCATCGCTCCGTCGCCGTCGCCGCCGGGACATCGGCTCCAACGCGGGGTTCCCCCGCAACCGCAGGAGCGTGCTGCCGTGGGGGCGGAGCAATCCCGGGCGCGTTCGGCGCCGGGGCAGCCGCAGCGCCACGCCCCCGCCTCCCACGTGCTTCGGGCCCTCGACGCGACTTCATCCCGCCGCCACCCTGAGCAGCCGGTAATCACCGAACGCGCCGACCTCCTCGAACTGCGCGAGATAGCTGTCGTTGACGGACATATAGGCGCGCTCGAGCGGGCTGACGAGGACGTAGTCGATCGAGTACTGCGTCAACAGGTCGCCGGCGTTCGGCGCTCCGGCATAGATCCGTTTGATGTCTTCCTCGCGACCGGCGTATTCGAGTCCGTGTGCCCAGATGTAACCCGTGTAGCCGAGCAACGAGCGGCGACCGGTCAGGAAAACCGGCGGGTTGTACGTCGGCGCGTGCAACACGAGCGCGCGTGCCGGCGTTTCGCGCCGGATGAGTCCCGCGACCGCCACGCCGTCGCGATCGAACTCCTGGTACGCGGACTGCCGGGAAACGACACGCCACACGTCGATCGCGCCAGCAAGGATGAGCGCAACGAACGCCGCGACGCCGGCGACGCGCAGCCACGACCTCCTGCGGATCAGCGTCGCGACCGCGAGCGCAACGAGTGGAACGAACCCGATGAACCAGTAGAACAGCACCTTGATGTTGTCCCACACCCAGGGCGCGAGCTTCAGGACGTTCGGGACGACGAACCAGATCGCGAACGCCGCGGAAAACAGGACGAGCGAGCGTGAGGTCTCGCGCGACCGAAAAGCCCACGCCGCTCCCAGCGCCGCAAGCGGGATGAAGAGCCCGGTATTCAGGAGCCAGAACGAGATCACATTCGTCGCTCCGTGGTCCCAGCCGAACTCGAGCCCGAAGAACGTCCCCGCGTTGGCGACGCTGTCACGTGTCGACCACCAGATCTGCGGCAGTGCAAGGACGAGCGCGATCACGACGTACACGGACCAGGCGACCCACCGTCTCTCGCGCCACTGCCGGAACAGGAGGCCGAGCACGAAAGCGGTGCCCATTACGACGACGAACGAATGCGCGTGGATGAGCGGCAGGAAGCCCGTCAGGATGGCCGCCGCGATCGGGATCCGCTGCGCTCGAACGAGCTCGAGGACCGACGCCCGCGGCGCACGCGCGCCTGAACCGTCGCCCCGAGGTAGATCGGCGTGGACGAGCTTCCACAGCAGCATGAAGACGACGAGGGCGACCGGGAGCCCGGCGAGGAGACTGCGCTGCGTCACGAGCAGCGTCGTGATCGCGTTGCCCCAGCGGTAGGGCCCGTCGCCGGTGATCGTGTAGTCATGCGTGAGCGCCGAGAGAACCCCGAACACACCCCGCTCGGTGGTTCGGGCGTCATCGAGCAGCACCACCCAGCCAAGGCCGCCACTGAACAGCACGATGACCGGGGCCAGGAATGCGGCAAGCGTGTCGCGCGTCAGGACCGCGGTGAACCGGTGAACGAGCGCGACCAGCGCGAGGCCCAGCGTGACGTTCTGGATGAGAAACGCCTGCCGGAGCGTCGCGCCGGCGTTGACGAGCATGGCGGCGACGAAGTCAGAGATATAGGGGTAGGCGAACCCCGTGCCAGCGTAGGTCGGATCTTCGGGCGGAAAGTTCCGGGCGTAGGCGAAGCTGGCGGTGACTTGCATGTGGAACGGCAGGTCGCCGAGGTTATTGACGTAGCCCGTGAAGAGTCCGCCGCCCTGCGAGAACAACACCCGATCGAAGGCGACAACGACAAGCGCGATCGCGCCGAGCGCATACAGGAACGGACCCGCCGCGGTCACATCCCGCTGCAGGACGGCGGTAGCGGATTGCGACCGAGCGCGGGCGGCGGCCACGGACGCGCGCGCCCGGACGTCGCGACGCGCGAAGGCGGCCATCGGAAGGGCGAGGACGAGCACTGCGGCGGCCGTCCCGGGTGTCAGGCCAAGCAAGTTCGTCGCCGCGAACCCGACAAGGCCGGCGGCCGCCAGGCCGGTGGCTGCGCCGAACGCCAGTCGCGTGACGAGCGGGGCCTCGTCCTCGTATGCGTACGTGGCGATCGTGCCGCCTGCAGTCGCCACGACGACAAGCAGGAGGGCAAGCGGCATCCGACTCCCTCAGGTCACCGCCCGCTGACGGACGGGCACGGCCGTCGAGAACCTATCACAGCGAGGGTCAGAGCCAGGCTGGCGCCGATCCTCGAACCACCGCTCACCGCTAGCCCTTCGGCTCGACGACGATCGTGACCTCGGGAGTCATGCCTGAGAGGACCTTCACCGCCACCTTGTACGTGCCGAGCGACTTCAGCGGCTCCTCGAGGTCGATCTTGTGCCGGTCGACCTCGATCCCGCGGCGCCCCAGTGCATCGGCGATGTCCTTGGCCGTGATGGAGCCATAGAGCTTGCCGCCCTCGCCAACCTTGACGCCCATCGTGAGGGTCGTGCTGGCGATCCGGGTCGCGGCGACTTCGGCGTCCTCGCGCTCGCGCTTGCGCTTGTCCTCGCGGCTGGCGATATCGTGCTGCCACGCGCGGAACGCGCCGCCCGCGGCGGGGACCGCGAGGCTGCGCGGAATCAGAAAGTTCGTGGCGTAGCCGTCGGCCACGACCTTCATGTCGCCGCTCTTGCCGAGCGTCGCGACGTCCTGGGTCAGGATGACCTTCACCCGAGCGATTCCTCCTTGTTGATCCATGTCCGGAGCCGAGGCCCCACGCCGGTCTGCCCGACGGCGTCGCCGACGGCCGTCAGGGCTCCGGGGATGCGTCGGATCGTGCGACGAACCGGGCCCGGCGTCAAACGGCGGATCTGGGCAACGTCGCGGTCGAACGCGACGCGGTCGATTCCGAGGTCGACGAGCTTCTCGTCGAGGAGCCCGTCCGGCATCCCGTCGAGGAAGAGGTCGACCGCGAGCGCGACGACGACGAGGTCGTCGAGGCCGCCCACGACCGGGATGTCGTCCGGCACGAGGTCGCGCCCGATCAGCAGGTAGCCGAGCGCCCCACCGAGCAACGCCTTGCGCGCTGCGGGCGTTCGCTCGTCGATCGCCAGCGCCCAGACGAGCCGGGCGTACGCCGGAACCCGGCTGGCAACCGGCAGGAAGGCGAGCAGCCCGAGCGCGCGGCGGACCGCGCCTCCCGCGCTCCGGCGCCCGGAGCGCGCGGCCTTCTCGGGTCGATCCTTGGTCATGACCGGCAGTCCTCTCCCTCGTCCCTCGCGAGCGGTGCGTCCACGCCACGCGCCGGGGGCCCGGAGTCTATCAGTCGAGTCCGCCGTCCTCTGCCGGAGTCGGCTCGCTGCCCGCTTGACATCGAACGTCCGTTCGGTATCATCCCAGCCAAGGAGGCGCGAGTGACGAAGCACGACGCGGAGCGGAAGGTCAGGATCCTCGACTACATTGCCGCGACGCTGCGCGCGCGCGGATTCCCGCCCTCGGTCCGCGAGATCGCGCGCGCCGTCGGACTCGCCTCGACCTCCGCGGTTCACCACCACCTCCAGATCCTCGAGCGCGAGGGCTACCTCGAGCGCGGCGCCGCGCAGTCGCGCGCGATCCGTCTCACGCCCACAGCCGCGCTCCGGCTCGGCCTCTCGAGCGAGCTCGTGCCGCAGTCGGCGTCGTCGGAGGCGCACCTCCTCCCGATCGTCGGTGAGATCGCGGCCGGCGGCCCCATCGAGGCATACCAGGACGCGTCGGAGTCGATGGCCGTGCCGGACCTCCTCGCCCCCAGCGGCGACGCCTATGTGTTGAAGGTCCGCGGCGATTCGATGATCGACGCGCACATCGCGGATGGCGACTTCGTCCTGATCCGGCCGCAGTCCACCGCCCGAAACGGCGACATCGTCGTCGCGCAGGTCGACGACAACGGCGTCACCCTGAAGACGTTCTTCAAGGAGAAGGACCGGATCCGGCTTCAGCCAGCCAACCCTGCGTATCCGCCGCTCTATTACGACGATGTCCGCATTCAAGGCAAGCTGATCGGTGTCATTCGGCGGCTTGATTAGCGGCTGGTCGCTGGAGCGCTCCAGGCGAGCGTTGCCGGCTCCGCGCCTTCGCTCACGCACCTCGGGTGCGCTCGCTCAGGTGCTCGCCGCCGCCTTCGCCTGAACCGCCCGAGCGACCGATCGCAGATGGAGCTCCCGAACCCCCCAGCGGGCCAATCGCAGATGGCCGTTCCACCTCGGCTCTCCGGCGAGCCCGATCGCAGACGCCGTACTTCGTGGCGGCTATCGGGGACCGGGCGCGCTTTTGGCTTGCACGTGGGAGAACCGGCGCCCGCTCGGTGAAGCGTCCACAGGGTTTCCACAGGGCGCCAACGGGACGGCGCGAAGTGGTGGACGAAGTTCGTTCATAAGCCACTCGCCCGGGCGGCCGGTTAAGGCCACGATGAGGCGTCGTTAAGCCGCAGTGGAGTCCCGGGTGATCGACCGTCTACCGCCGCAGAGTCTCGAGGCGGAGCAATCCGTGCTCGGCGCGATCCTGATCGACCGCGACGTCGTCGTCGAGGTCGCGGAGTTT
>DATFPL010000054.1:0-10332 GCA_035264845.1 Candidatus Limnocylindrales bacterium
GAGGAGGGTGGACCGTCGTGAGCGACTCACTCGACAGCTACCTCGTCCTGTCGGGGCTGCTGTTCGCCATCGGCACGTTCGGCTTCCTGGCCCGGCGCAACGCGATCAGCATGCTCATGTCGATCGAGTTGATGCTCAACGCGGTAAACCTCGCAATCGTCGCGTTCGGGTCGTTCGTTCCGGGTCTCGCCGGCGGCGGGTCGGTCATCGCGATCGTCGTCATGGCAGTCGCGGCCGCCGAAGCGACAGTCGGCCTCTCGATCGTGATCGCGATCTTCCGAAACCGCCACACGCCGCTGGTCGACGAGTACGACGCGATGCGGCGCTGATCGTGTTCGAGACGCTCCTCCTGCTCATCGTCGCCCTGCCGCTGATCGGGTTTGTCGTGACCGCGGCGCTGGGACGCCGGCTGGGCAGCGACGCGTACCTGATCCCGGTCGGGATCGTCGTGGCGAGCTGGGTCCTCAGCATGGTGGTCGCCTTCACCGCACTCACCGGCGGCGCGCCGTTCGGCCACGAGGGCTTCGCCGTCACGCTCTTCCGCTGGATTCCGGCCGGCGTGTTCAACGTCGACGCCGGCTTCTTCGTCGACAACCTGACTGCCTGCCTGCTGATCGTCGTGACGACGATCGGGATGCTCGTCCACGTCTATTCGATCGGGTACATGGCGCACGACGGCGGGTACTGGCGGTTCTTCGCCTACCTGAACCTGTTCATGTTCTCGATGCTCCTGCTGGTCCTCGCCGACAGCTGGCTGGTCGTGTTCGTCGCCTGGGAGCTCGTCGGCCTGTCGAGCTACCTGCTGATCGGCTTCTGGTATCGCCGGCGGTCCGCCGCGCTCGCGAGCAAGAAGGCATTCATCGTCAACCGCGTCGGCGACGTCGGATTCGCGCTCGGGATCATGGCGATCTTCGCCAACACCGGGACGCTGGACATCCGCGAGTCGATCGGCAAGCTCGTCGAGGCCGGCGGCGCGAACACGATCCCGCTCTTCGCGGTCGCGCTCCTGCTGTTCGCCGGGGCGATGGGCAAGAGCGCCCAGTTCCCGCTCCACGTCTGGCTGCCGGACGCGATGGAAGGGCCCACGCCCGTGTCGGCGCTCATCCACGCCGCGACGATGGTCAATGCCGGGGTCTACCTGGTGGCGCGGGCCAACCCGATCTTCGCGGCCGCTCCGTCGGCGCTCGTCGTCGTCGCGGCGATCGGCATCTTCACGGCCATCTTCGCGGCCTCGATCGCGATGACGCAGACCGACATCAAGCGGGTCCTCGCCTACTCGACGCTCAGCCAGCTCGGCTACATGTTCGCGGCGCTCGGGGTTGGCGCGTTCACCGCGGCGATCTTCCACCTCATGACCCATGGCTTCTTCAAGGGGCTGTTGTTCCTCGACTCGGGCTCAGTGATCCACGCCGTCCACGACGAGCAGGACATGCGCCGCATGGGCGGCCTGTCGAAGAAGATCCCCATTACGTACGCGACGATGCTCGTCGGGTCGCTGGCGATCTCGGGCATCCCGCCGCTGGCGGGCTTCTTCTCGAAGGACGAGATCCTCGGCGAGGCATTCAAGCTCGGCTTCCCGTGGGTTTGGGCGATCGGCATCGTCGTCGCCGTCATGACCGCGTTCTACATGTTCAGGCTCATGGGCCTGACGTTCTGGGGCGCGTTCCGGGGGCCTCGCGAGATCTGGGACCGGATCCATGAGTCGCCGCGCGTCATGACGATCCCGCTCGTCATCCTCGCCGTCCCGTCCGTGCTCCTCGGCCTCGTCCTGGGGCTCCCGCTCGGGGCGAGCACGCTCCACGGCTGGCTCGAACCCGTCTTCGCGGAGGGAGTCGAGATGCTCCACCACGCGGAGGCCGAGTACCAGCTGTTCGGCATCGACGGCGCGCTGATCGGGGCGAGCGTCGCCGTGGCGGCGATCGGGATCGCCGTGGCCTGGAAGCTGTTCGGCGTCGAGATCGGGCCGCTGCGCAAGCGCGCCGAGCCCGACAGCGTCCGCGGCATCGCGGCCCGTGCACCGTTCCTCTATCGCGCCTCGCTGAACAAGTGGTGGTTCGACGAGCTGTACGACCTCCTGTTCATCCGGATCGGCGGGCGGTTCGCGGCCGCGCTGTGGTGGTTCGATCGCGAGGTCATCGACGGAACCGTCAACGGAATCGCCACCGTGACCGGCGTGAGCGGGCGGCGCCTCAGCCGCGTCCAGACCGGGCGCGTCCAGAACTACGCGCTCGGCATCGCCCTCGGGCTCATCGTCATGGCCGGCTCGTACCTCCTGATCGCGGGCCGCCGGTGAGGTTCAGCCGATGAGCTTCGTCCGCGACCTGCCGATCCTGTCGATCGTCGTCTTCCTGCCGCTCGTCGGCTCGATCCTCGTCGCCGTGGCGCCGCGAACGGCGTCGCGTGGCATCGCCCTCGGCACGGCGCTCGCGACGTGGGTTGCCTCGCTCGCCCTGCTCGCCGCGTTCGACCCGGGCGGGCAGGAGTTCCAGTTCGGGGCGCAGGTGGAGTGGATTCCGCTGTTCGGCATCCAGTACAAGCTCGGCGTCGACGGGCTGTCGCTCGCGCTCGTCGTCCTGACGACGACGCTGACGTGGATCAGCATCCTCGCCTCGTTCCGCCCGATCCAGGAGCGGATCAAGGAGTACATGATCTCGTTCCTCATCCTCGAGGTGGGGATGATCGGTGTGTTCGTCGCCCTCGACACGTTCCTCTTCTACATCTTCTGGGAGATCGTGCTCGTCCCGATGTACCTGATCATCGGGATCTGGGGCGGCTCGAACCGGATCTACGCGACGATCAAGTTCGTTCTCTACACGCTCGTCGGGTCGCTGCTGATGCTGGTCGCGATCCTCGCCACGGCGTTCGCCTACCAGGCCGGTCACGGCGGCGCGTGGGCTGGGGCGTTCGACTTCGAGAAGCTCCGCGCGTTCGCGGGCACCGGCGGGTTCGCGGCCGGGCTCCAGCTGTTCTCCTTCGGTGCGTTCTTCCTGGCGTTCGCGATCAAGGTGCCGATGTTCCCGTTCCACACGTGGCTCCCGGACGCCCACGTCGAGGCGCCGACCGCCGGCTCCGTGATCCTCGCGGCGATCATGCTCAAGCTGGGGGCGTACGGGTTCATCCGCTTCGCCATCCCGCTCTACCCGTCCGCCGCGCACACGTTCGCACCGGCGATCATCGCCCTCAGCCTCATCGGCATCATCTACGGCGCGATCGTGGCGCTCGTCCAGCCGGACCTCAAGAAGCTCGTCGCCTACAGCTCCGTGAGCCACATGGGCTTCGTCACGCTCGGGCTGTTCGTGTTCAACGAGCAGGGAGTCCAGGGCGCGATCCTCCAGATGATCAATCACGGCCTGATCACCGGGGCGCTGTTCCTCCTCGTCGGCGTGATCTACGAGCGGGCCCACGACCGGACGATCGCGAAGATGGGCGGGCTCGCGGGCTCGACCCCTGTCTACGCTGCCGCGTTCGGCTTCTTCGCGTTCGCTTCGGCGGGCCTCCCCGGGCTGTCCGGATTCGTCGGCGAGTTTCTCGTCCTCGTCGGGTCGTTCCTCTACAACCCGCTCGTCGCCGCGGTCGCATCGTTCGTGATGATCCTGTCCGCGGCGTACCTGCTCTGGATGTTCCAGCGGCTGATGATGGGCGACCTGTCCGACTTCCTCGCCTCGATCGGCCACCATCTCGTCGACATCCGCCCGATCGAGATCCTGACGCTCGCCCCGCTCGGCGCCCTCGTCGTCGTCTTCGGCCTGTTCCCGGCCCTCCTTCTCGATCTCGTCCGCGGCTCCGTGACGTCGTTCGTCCGAACGGCCGCGCCGGCGGGGCCGATTGCGCTGCCGCCCCTCGTGCCCGTCGTCGCGCTCGCGCTCGTCGGCCTCGTCATCGTCGCGAGGTTCGTGTCCGTCATCCTCGATCGCGCAGCCACGACGGACCGCCGGGTCGCCGCGGACACCGCACATCCGGCGGACGCCCGATGACGACGGACGACATCGTCGCGATCGCGCCGCTCATCGCGGCGGTCCTCGCCGCGGCGGCGGTCCTCCTCGTCGACCTGGCGCGGCCGCGCCGCCGCGACGCCGCGCTCATCACGGCGCTGGTCGGCCTCGCCGCCGTCGCCGTCGTCACGATCCTCGTCGGCGATCGCGACCGGACGGCGTTCGGTGGCGCCTACACCGTCGACCGCCTGACGACATTCCTCGACGTCCTCTTCGTCGCCATCGTCGCGCTGACCGTCGCGTTCGCACCCGATTACCTCGAGCCGCGCGGCCTCCCGGTCGCCGAGTTCGCGACCGTCCTCATCTTCGCCATGAGCGGCGCGATGCTCATCGCGGCGTCGGCGGACCTGCTGCTGCTGTTCCTCGGCCTCGAGCTGATGGTTTTGCCAGGCTACCTGCTCGCGGGCTTCCACAAGACCGACGGCTACTCGACCGAGGGAGCGATCAAGTACTTCCTCCTCGGCTCGTTCAGCTCGGCCATCTTCCTGTTCGGGCTCGCGTTCGTGTGGGGGATGACGGGCTCGACGCGGGTCGCGGAAGTCGCGGCGCACTTCAGCGGCACGGCGGGCGCCGGCGTGTCCGCCGGTCTCGCGATGGGCCTGGCGTTCATGACGACCGGCGTCGCGTTCAAGATCGCGGCCGTCCCGTTCCATTACTGGACCCCGGACGCGTACCAGGGCTCGCCGACGCCCGTCACCGGGTATCTGTCCGTGGGACCGAAGGTCGGCGCGTTCGCGCTCATCCTCCGGCTGTTCGTCGAAGCCCTCGGGCCACTCCGGGCCGAGTGGCTACCGGTCGTCGTCGTGCTCGCCGCGGTGACGATGACGGTCGGCAACCTCGTCGCGCTGACCCAGACGAACGTCAAGCGGATGCTCGCCTACAGCTCCATCGCGCACACCGGCTACATGCTCGTCGGGCTCGCCGCGTACGCGGGCGCCTCCGATCCCGCCGTCCAGCAGACAGGGCTTCAGGGGCTGCTCTTCTACGGCGCGGCCTACTCGTTCATGAACCTCGGCGCGTTCGCCGTCATCGCCGCAGTGCAGCGGCGGGCGGGCGTCACGTCGAACCTCGACACGTTCGCCGGGCTGGGACGGCGCGAGCCGTGGCTCGGTGCGCTCATGCTGCTGTTCCTCCTGTCGCTGACCGGGATCCCGCCGCTGGCCGGGTTCTTCGGCAAGGCGTACGTCATCCTCGCCGCGGTCCAGACGGGCGGAGCGGTCGGCGTGCTCGCCGTCATCGCGGTCCTGAACGCGGCCGTCGCGGCGTTTTACTACCTCCGCGTCGTCGTCTACATGTACTTCCGCGATCCGATCGGGGAGGTGCCCCCGCTCCGGCACAGCGCGCTCGTCTGGGGCGGGCTCGCGGTCACCACCGTGTTGACGATCGGGCTCGGGTTCATCCCCGGCGTCCTCGACCTCGTCGGGCGGGCGGCTGCCGCTCTCGGGTAGGGGCGGTCCGGGCCGTGAAATGAGCCCGTCGGATACGGTGACGGCACGTCTAGCGAGCGCCCCTGCCCGCGCGCGACGGCTCGCCCGCGACGGTTTCCCGCTCGATCGCGCGGGCGAGCGCGAGGAGCACGCGTCCGGCATCGCGGGGCATCGCGAGGAGTAGATCCGCGGCGGCCGTGACGGCCGGCGGCGTCTCGTTCGCGCCGTTGATCCCGATCGCCAGCGCGTCGATCTCGCCGCGGCCGCGTGCTGCACGAATGGTCCGGAACGCCTCGGCGTCGCTCACGTCGTCGCCGAGCACGAGTGCCGCGCCTGGTCGATGCCGGTCGAGCAGCCGGGCGACCGCATGCCCCTTTCCACCGGCACCCTCCGGTCGAAGCTCCACGATCTTCCGGCCCTCGAAGCCGACGAGGCCCGTTCCGCCCGTTTCCCGCTCGACCGCATCGATCGCCCTCAGGAGCTCCTCGCGCGCCGTGTCGGTGTTCGGCGCTTGGCGAAAGTGGAACGCGACGGAGGGCCCCTTCAGCTCGACGAACAGCCATTCAGGGTTGCCGAGGCGTTGCGCGACACCCCGTGCGAGCACGGCAGCCGGGCCGATGAATCGCTCGAGCTCGGCATCCACCCGAACGTCGAGCCCTTCGGCCCGCGCTCGCCGCGCGAGCGCCCCGCCCTCGAGGCCGTGGTTGCCCAGGTACCGCACGCCGCCGACACGGATCCGCGTCGCCACATCGCTGGCCGTTCGGCCCGACAGCACGACGACGACGAGCCGCTTCGGCCGAACGTCCGCGATCCGCGCAAGGAGCCGAATCGCCCGCCGCCCGACGGGCTCGATCGCGGCGCCCATCGGGTCCGTCGAGATCGGTGCGAGCGTTCCGTCGAAATCGGACACGACGATGAGGGGCGGGCGGGCCCCGAGGAGCGCGACCGCTCTTGTGACGGCCTCACCGACCGGGACGACCCCCGAGCCGTCCCGCGACTCCGCCGCGGTCACGGTCCGACGGTGGCGCCGGGCAATGACGGAGCGCCGGCGGCGCCGAAGGACCGGAGGGCAGCCACGGACGCGACCGGCGCGGCGGCGGGCGGGGCCACGGCCCGCTCCGGCGCGAAGACGATCACGGCGACGATGAGGAGCGCGCCCGCGAGGATGCCCAGCGCGAGCCCCCCGACGACGGCCGCTCTCGGATGCATGCCCGGGAGGGTACCAGCCCGATCGGGCGACGGCGGTCGCGCCGAACCGCTGCTAGGCTGACGCCTCCATGCGGGACCTCCTCGACATTCTCCGCGCGCGGCTGCTTCCGGCGATCCTGACTGCCACCGGCGTGGCCCTCGTCGCCGCCGGGCTCCTGACGTACACGGTCCCGGTCGAGGCCCAGCCGTCGGACACGCCCGCGCCGACAGATACGGTCGTCGTGACGCCCGCCCCCTCGACGCCGTCCGGGTCGCCGGGCGCCTCTCCGGCCGCCACGGCGACTCCGACTCCCGGAAAGCGGGTCGCGACCCGGGTCCAGGTGCCGGCGCTCGCCATCGACCTGCCCGTCATCAAGCCGCCGGGCGGCTCGGGTGCCTACCCGCTCTGCAACGTCGCGATGTACCTCCAGGAGCTCGGCCAGCCCGGCGGCAAGCGCGCCACGTACATCTACGCGCACGCACGAACGGGGATGTTCCTGCCGCTCCTCGAGGGGTCGAAGATCAACAACGGCGCCCGGCTCAAGGGGATGATCGTCAAGGTCTACACGAGCGACGATCAGCTCTTCCTCTACGAGATCCGCGAGGTCCGCCGCCACGCGCTCCAGGCCGACCTTGACGACGCGGTGACGGCGACCACGGAGCAGCTGTGGCTCCAGACGTCGGAGGGGCCTCGTGGCGCTCCCGGCGTCGTGACGCCCAAGCTGATGATCGTCGCGTTCCCGCTGTCGAGCCAGCCGGCGAACCACGCCGACGCCCATCCCAGGGCGAAGCCGCTCGTCTGCGGCTAGACGGCGGCCGCGACCGCGACAAGGCGCACGGTCAGATCCAGTCGAAGCGGCGCAGGATGAACGCCGCCGTCACGGCGATCACGACGGTGATCGAGGAAACGAGCCAGAAGCCCGGCGCCTCCGCCCTCGAGAACGCCGCGCCGGCCTCGCTCATCCCGAAGATGCCGGCGACGGCGCCGATCCCCGCGAGGATGACCGTCACGCCCGTCAGCCGCTTCATGATCAGCGACAGGTTGTTGTTGACGGTCGAGAGGTAGACGTCGAGCGTCCCGGAGACGAGCTCGCGGTAGTTGTCGAGCTCGTCCGTCACGCGGATGAGGTGGTCGTAGACGTCCCGAAAGTAGACGAGGTGATCGGGTGCGATGACACCGGCCTCGCGGTTCGTCAGCTGGTTGAAGATCTCGCGCTCCGGCGACGTCGCGCGGCGGAGCCCGATGAGCTCCCGCTTCAGACCGAAGAGCCGCTGAAGCGTCGCCGGGGAGGCGCGCTGAATGACATCGTCCTGGAGCTGGTCGATCTCGTCCTCGAGATGGTCGAGGACCGGGAAGTAGCCGTCGACGATCCAGTCGCACAGCGCGTACAGGAGGAAGTCCGGTCCCTTGCCGATGTGCTCATGGGGGTCCTCGCGGAGCTGCGGCGCGGTGTACGGATCCCAGTCCGCGTCGTGGACGGACAGAAGGAACTTCGGCGACAGCACGAAGTCGATCTCGGTCGTCTCCGCGTCGTGCTCGAAATGGAGGGCGAACATGACGATGTGGAAGAGCGCGCCGATCTGCTCGACCTTCGCCCGCTGGCTGCGCTCCCCGACGTTGGCGGTGACGAGCGGGTGGAGCCCGAGCGACGCGCCGAGCTTCTCGAGGGTCTCCGCGTCGGGGTCGACGACGTCGATCCACGTCCAGCAATCCGTCCGCATCTCTCTCCGGAGCGCGTCCAGGTCGTCGACGACGATTGGCTTCCCGTCGCGGACGGCCTTGATGCGGATCGTGTTCGCCTGAAGCGGACCGCTCGGCGCCGACCCCTCGACGACCTTCGGCGGCGGGTCGTCGTCCTTGTCCCGGGCACCGCTGGCCGATCGCGCCGCCCGCTTCGGTGCCGGATCAGAGCGCGAGCGTCGGCTCGACTTCGTCGTGGCCATCTGGCTCCACTCGCCGCGCCGCCGAGGCGGCGCCCGCCGTCTCGCTGTCGGTGGCCTCGAGGATACGCGGCTTCCGACCCATCACGAGCGCCGGCGGCACGGCGACGACCGTCAGCCCTGCTGCGACGATGAAGATGCCGACCATGATCCGGGCCGCCTCGCCGGCCGCCCAGCTCTCGAGCGCCTGGACGACGAGGCCGTCCCGGAGCGGCCGGTCGCGGAGGTCCGCCGGGATGAACTGCTTGTACGACTCAGGCGTCGCGTAGACGCGGTCGTAAAGGCGCTCGATCGTCGTCGAGCCGTACGCCGTCAGGATCGCGAGGCCGACCGCCATCCCGATCATCCGCGCCACCGTGACCGTCGCCGACGCGATCCCGAACGCACGACGGCCGACTGCCTCGACCGCCGCTGTCGACCGCGGCGTGACGGTCATTCCGAACCCGAGGCCGAAGACCGCCAGCGTCACGGCGACCTCCGTGATCGTGGTTGTCGGGTTCCAGTTCGTCATCGCCACGAGCGACGCGCCGCTCGCCACGAGCCCGGCGAGCGTCACCAGGCGAAGTGACAGGAACCGCACGGCGAACCCCGATGCGAGCGCCCCGACGGCCGTCGCGCCGGCAAGCGCTCCGAGCGCAACGCGTTCGAGCCCCGGGCCGCCGTAGAGGACCCGGTCGACGAACACGGCGCCGCCGATGATCGCGGTCGCGAACGCGTAGCCGGTCAGAAGCGACACGAGCGTCGCCGAGCTGAAGACGGCCGATCTGAACAGACGCGGGTCGAGGTACGGATCGTCGCTCCGCAGACCCAGGACGACCGTGACCATGGTCGCGAGGATCGCGAGGCCGAGCAGCGCGGCGACGAGGAGCGTGGGGTCGACGCCGAGCCCTCCGGACGATCCGATGCCCAGGAGGGTCACGCCGAGCAGGCCCGCGACGAGCGCGATCGTGAACGCGACGCCGCCCGGGACGTCGACGCGGCCCCGCCGCCTCGGGGTGTCCCAGCCGTGCGACGCGGCCCAGCCGAGGACGAGGGCGACGATACCGATCGGGACGTTGACGTAGAAGACCCAGCGCCACGCGGGGTCGAGCGCGGCCATGAGTGGGCCGCCGTCGACTCCGGCACGGGCGAGCGCGACGTCGACGTGGACGGCCTGGAGGATCGAGGCGCCGAGGAACGGTCCCGCGGCCATCCCGAGGAACGTGAGCGCCCCCACGACGCCGAGCGCTCGCGGTCGATCGTGCCCCTCGAAGAGATGCGATGCCGCCGCGGTCGCGACGGGCACGAGGACCCCTCCGCCGAGGGCCTGGACGACGCGTGCGGCGATGAGCTCGTCGAGCGTCTGTGCGCGGCCGGCCAGCGCGGAGCCCACGATGAAGACGACCAGCGCGCCGAGGAACAGCCGCCGCGCTCCCCACAGGTCGCTGAGCCGACCCGCGAGGGGCATCACGACGACGTACACGAGGAGGTACGCCTGGATGATCCAGGACGCCTTCCGGAGCTGTGTCCAGTCCGCGAGGTCGACGACGATCGCGGGCAGCGCAACGGCGGTGATCATCAGCTCGAGCCCGGCGAGGAACACCCCGGCGCCAAAGACGGCGAGCAGCACGAGCGAAGTCCGCCGCGTCATCGGCCGAGTCTACCGGCCGCGCCGCGAGGACGGCCTCCCGGAGGTAACGACGTGCACAGCGCAGACCGTCGCATACTCCGCGACGTGTTCTCGCTTCCCCTTCTTCGGCACGGTGCGGCAACGGCGGCTGCGCTCAGCGTCATGGTGGCTGCGG
>DATFPL010000055.1:0-7956 GCA_035264845.1 Candidatus Limnocylindrales bacterium
CGGCGCGCGGCGCGCGGCCGCCGCGCCTCGCGATGGCGCCACCCCGCGACATTTCGGCGTGTTTATCAATCCCTGAAGTCTTAACTCGGGATTGAGTCGGACGAAACGCGCCGGCGATCGGCATTCGTGCTTGGCGACCGCCCCCGAACCCTTGAAACGCCTACCACCGCGCCGTTACCACTTCCCGGGTTGATAACCGCGACGAACTGGACTCCCGCCATGTCGCCGAGAGGCCGCATCAGCCACGCGCGCACTGCAGCTCCGCGCGCCGGAAACATCACGTCCAGCACCGCGGCATTTCGTCGAACGGCGGCGCGGGCGGCGTCGGTGTCCGGAAGGACGAGCAGGCGCCCGACCGCCAGCGGCGTGAACCCGAATGCGTCGTTCCCAAGCTGTCGGCGCGCAAGCCGCACCTTCTCGTCGGTCTTCCGACCGAGCTGTTCGATAGAAGCAAGTTCCGACTTGACTTCGACGACCAGGCAGGCGCGGGTGGCGGGGCTCGCGGCGAACACGTCGATCGCGCCTCGCTCGCCGTACACCGAGTACGTAACCTCGACCGCTACTCGCCAGCGACGCGTCCGAAGTCGCCGCGCCGTGGCGCCCACCAGCGCCGCGTGGCGCGCGTCGAGGAGTCGATCCAGCGACGCTCCGCGCCACACGAGGGCGCCGTCGAATCCGGCCCCGACAGCGGCGAAGACGCGGCGAACCACAGCGATCGACAGCGACGCGCAATGGCCGCGCTCGAGCGTCGAGATCGTCGCCTGGGAGACGCCCGCCGTCCTCGCGACGTCGACTTGCCGCAGCCCGCGCCGCTGGCGGAGCACCCGCAGCGATCGCCCGATCCGCGCGTCGTCCATCCCGGCATCATGCCGACGGCCGCTTCACGACCCGTTACGTCACGTCGGCTGCACCACGACGGTGCGCGGCCGAGCTCGCCGGCCGGGCACGTCGTCGCGGGCACCACCGCGCGATCGAGCGGGCCCGCGCCGAGGGTGCTACCTGATGGCGCCCCCGCCGCGGCGCAACCGTGCCCGGCGGCGCGACGGTTCGCGGCCGTGCGCCTACGCAGCCGCCGGCTGCACGACCGCCCAGAGAAGGATCGCCGCGAACACGGCGAGCAGCACGATCCCGATCACGATCCAGGGTGGCGAGCTCTCCCCCGCCGTCGCGGATCCCGGCTCGAGCGGATTGCCGCCCGGTGCGACATCGGGCGAGGCGGCCGGCGTTCGGTACTCGTCCTCGTCGGGTCCGAGGGGCTTCTCGTGTGCCATCGCGGCAGCGTGCGGACCCGCCGACGACGACGCCGCGGCCACCGGCCGCCACGTGTTTCAGTCGCGCGACGAACCGCTACCCCCGCGCCGTCTCCATCCGATCGATGATCGCCCGCCGCACGCCCTCGACCGGCACGCGCTCCTGCGTCATCGAGTCGCGGTCGCGGATCGTGACCGCGCCGTCCTCGAGCGAGTCCACGTCGACGGTCACGCACCATGGCGTCCCGATCTCGTCCTGCCGGCGGTACAGCTTCCCGATCGCTGCCGTGTCGTCGTAGACCGCCATCAGGTCGCGCTTCAGATCGTCGCGGATCGCGTGGCACAAAGAGACGATCTCCGGGCGCTTCTTGAGCAGCGGCAGCACCGCGACCTTGTACGGCGCGAGGTCCGGATGCAACGCCAGCGACACGCGCGTCTCCCCCCTCACCTCCTCCTCGCGGTACGAATCGATCAGGAACGTGAACGCCGCGCGGTCCGGCCCGCCGGCGGTCTCGACGATCCACGGGATGAAGTGCTCCTCGGTCGCCGGGTCGAAATATTCGAGGCTCTCGCCCGAGGCTTCGGAGTGCCGCGACAGGTCGAAGTCGCCGCGGTTGTGGATCCCCTCGAGCTCCTTCCACCCGAACGGGAAGCGGTACTCGACGTCGACGGCCTTCTTGGCGTAGTGGGCGAGCTCGTCCGGCGCGTGCTCACGGAACCGGAGGCGCGACGCCGAGACGCCATACCGCGTGTACCAATCCCACCGCCGCGGCAGCCACTCCTCGAACACCTGCGCCGCCGCATCGGGGCGGACGAAATACTGCATCTCCATCTGCTCGAACTCGCGCATCCGAAAAACGAAGTTGCCCGGACTGATCTCGTTGCGGAACGACTTCCCGACCTGGGCGATGCCGAACGGCAGCTTCTTCCGTGTCGACTGCTGCACGTTCTTGAAGTTGACGTACGAGCCCTGCGCCGTCTCGGGGCGGAGATAGACGACCGACGCATCGTCCTGGACGGGGCCCATGTGCGTCTCGAACATCAGATTGAAGCGGCGCGGCGGCGAGAGCGGCCCGCCGTCGTTCGGGCACTTCAGGCCCAGGCGCTCGACGATGCCCTCGTCGCGCAGCTCGGTAGCGGACAACGACTCCGCGCCCGGCAGCTCGTCGAGCCGGTAGCGCCGGCGGCACGTGCCGCACTCCACGAGCGGGTCGCTGAATGACCCGACATGGCCGGATGTGATCCAGACCTGCGGGTGCATGAGGATCCCGGCATCGAGGCCGACGATGTCGTCGCGCTCCTGGACCATCGCCTTCCACCACGCCCGCTTGACGTTGTTCTTCAGCTCGACGCCGAGCGGCCCGTAGTCCCAGACGGCGTTGATGCCGCCGTAGATCTCGCTCGACGGGAAGACGAAGCCGCGGCGCTTGGCGAGCGAGACGATCGTGTCGAGCGCGGCGACGGCGGGCGCGACTTCGTTGGGTTCGGTCGAAGGGGAAACGGTCACGAGGACCTCCGAATGGGCGCCGGCCATGGCACGGACGGTCGCGGGCCCCCGATGCTAGCGCTCGGGCAGGTTCTCCGCCAGCAGCCGAAGGACGTTGCCGCCCATCACGCGCCGCACGTCGTCGTCGCGGAAACCGGCCTCGAGGAGCGCATCGGTGACCTGGACGAGGCCCGTGGCATCGAACGGGACGGGAACGGCGCCGTCGAAATCCGAGCCGAGCCCGACGTGTTCGACGCCTATCACGTCGACGCCGTGGCGGACCGATCGGGCGATCGCCGCCGCGTCGTCGCCGCAGCAGACCTCGGGCCAGAAGCCGATCCCGACGACCCCGCCCGTCGCGGCGATCGCGCGGAGGTGCTCGTCCGAGAGGTTCCGGACGGACGTGCAGCTGCCGAGCACGCCGGTGTGCGACGCGACTACCGGCCGGGTCGCCATCGCCAGAACGTCGTCGATCGTCGCCACGGACGCGTGCGAAACGTCGACGAGCATCGACCGCGACTCCATTCGCTCGACCATCTCGCGGCCGCGCCCCGTGAGCCCACCCTTCGCGACGCCATGGACTGAGCCACCAAACGCGTTGTCGAAGAAATGGGTCGGCGACATCATCCGAAAGCCGGCGTCGGCGAGGACGTCGACGTTGGCGGCATCGCC
Source organism: Candidatus Limnocylindrales bacterium (assembly GCA_035264845.1). Lineage (GTDB taxonomy): Bacteria > Chloroflexota > Limnocylindria > Limnocylindrales > CSP1-4 > JACDAV01. Next base: position 3,409 of record DATFPL010000055.1, read on the forward strand.
GTCGAGCGCGTGTGCGCCCTCGATCGCGAGGAACGCGGCCGTCACCTGGCGGTCCGAGGCGCGACGCGAGACGTGGGTGGCGAGATCCGCGCGAGAGCGCACGATGGTAAGCCGTCCTTCGGACGCGTCCGCGAACCGTTGCGCTCGTGCGGCCTGGTGGAGCGCCCGAGCGAGCCTGCTGCGCCACGTCGTCGGCGGCCAGCGCTGCGCGAGCGCGAGCAGCAGCACGTCATCCGATCGGTCGTCGTTCCGGTCGAGGTTGATCTTCCGCGGCACCTGGGTGCAGACGGCGAGGCCCTGGAGCGCGACGCCGCCGTCGATCAGCCGCGGGACGTCGACGTGGCCGCGGTCCCCGCGGACGAGGAGATCGCGGCCCCAGAGCAGCGAATCGGCGTGGAGGTCGACGACATCGAGCGTCGCGTGGAGCGCGAGCGCGCGATCGGACGCCGGATACGGCGGCGGCCGATGGACGACGTTGAGGCGCCGTTCGGTCCGCGCAACGAGCGCCTCCCCGACGCGCGCCCCGGCGACGATCGCCGCGGCAGCTCCCGCGGCAACGGCGACCGCGCGTCTCGTCACCGCTGACGCGGCACGCACATCACGCCGGCGAGACCCCCGCCCTGACCTCGTCGAGGAACGCGAGGGACCGGGACTCCCGCTCGAGCGCGTGATGGATGAAGTCGCGCATCGCGGTTTCGACCTCGCGCTCGACAGCCGCCGCGAGTCGAAGCGCCGCGAGGGCCTCGACGTCGAGGCGCTGGTACGCCTTCAGGAGCTTCAGCGCGTCGAGTGACAGCGCGGTTCGGGACTGCGGCGGCCCGGGGCAGCGCTGGCACAGAACGCCGCCGAGCGGCGGGACCCAGCGGAATCCCTCGTCTGCCTCGAGCACCCGGTCGCACTCGACGCAGCGGTCGACCTCGGGCCGAACGCCGAGCTCGTCGGCGAGGTGCATCTCGTACCACCGGGCCACGCGTCCCGGTGCCATCCCCGCGTCGAGGAGCTCATAGGCGCGCCGGAGGAGGCTGTAGAGCGGCTCGGCCGCGTGGCGCTCCTCGAGAGAGCGGTCGGCGAGCTCCGCGAGGTACCAGGCCGTGGCCGCGGATTCGAGCGAGTCGCGAAGCCGCAGCCAGGCGTGCCCGACGCTGACTTGGGTCACGACGTCGAACGTCCGGCCGCGCGCCAGGGCGACGTTGAGCTCCGCGAACGGCTCGAGGCTGCCACCGATCCGTGACGTCGGCCGGCGGATCCCCTTGGCGATCGCCTTGAGCTTCCCCACTCCCGGCGTGATGAGGGTCAGGACGCGGTCCGCCTCCCCGAGATCGAACCGCGACAGGACGATCGCGTCGGTCGAGTAGCGACGCGGGATCGGCATGCGCCGACGGTAGCACTCCTCGGGCGCGGCGACGGCGCGGGCGCCGGCCATGAACCCGCTACTCGACAGGCGCACGTTCGGGCTACACTCCCGCCGTGACGTCCGTCTCGAACGACCTCGACCTCGCCGCGATGATCGCCGACACCGAGGCGGAGATCCTCCGCGTCGTCGGGAACCGCGACGGGTCGACAGTCGGCGTCTACGAGATGGTCCGCTACCACCTCGGCCTGGACCGCGCCGACGCTCCGGCCGGGAAACGGATGCGGCCGTTGCTCGGGCTGCTCGCGTATGCCTCGATCACCGGCGACTACCGACGGGCGCTGCCGGGCGCTGCCGCCGTCGAGCTGGGCCACAACTTCAGCCTCGTCCACGACGACATCGAGGACGGCGATCGCGAGCGCCATCACCGCCCGACGATCTGGGCGCTCCACGGCGTCGCCCAGGCGATCAACACCGGCGACATCCTGTTCAGCCTGAGCCGCACGGCGCTCCATCGACTGAGCGATCTCGGCTTCAGCGATTCGACGGTCCTGCGGCTGATGCGCCTGTACGACGACACCTGCGTCGCCCTGTGCGAGGGCCAGTACATCGACATCCGGACGAGCGAGTCGGACGAGATCATGTCGGTCGATCTCTACTTCGACATGATCGGCCGCAAGACGGCGGCGCTGATCGCCGCATCGATCGAGGCCGGCGCGATCCTGGCGACCGAGGACGACGAAATCATTCGGCGCTACCGAGCGTTTGGCTGGGCGCTCGGCATCGCGTTCCAGCTCAACGACGACCTCCTCGGCATCTGGGGCCAGGAGCGCGCGACCGGCAAGGAGCCGTCCGACGTGGCGCGACGAAAGAAGACGCTCCCTGTCATCTACGCGTTCGAGCACGCCGGTCCCGAGGACCGCGAGCGCCTTGCCGCGCTCTATCGCTCGATCGAGCCGGCGCCAGACGCAGTCGCGGAGATCGTCGCGATCCTCGAACGAACGGGCGCGCGCGACTACACGCGCGACGAGGCGCGCCGCTTCCGCGACACCGCCCTCCGCGAGCTCGACGCCGCGGGCGTCGTCGACCGCGCCGCACGCGCACGGCTCGAGGAGATCATCGTCTCGGTCATCGCGGCATAGCGCTGGAGCGGTTCCAGGAGGTCAGCGTCTCCGTCATCGCGGCGTAGCCCTCACGCGCCACGGCGTCAGGTTCGTGGCGGCGACGTCGGCCCACACGAGGCCCGGCTGGACGGGAGGGTCGCCGCCGGCGACAAGCGCGCGCACCCAGGCCAGCGACGACCCCGGAAAGCGCGAGCGGAAGACTTCCGGATAGCGTTGGACGAGGTCGCGGTTCGCACGTGTAGCGCGGACGACCCAGCACGTTGCGACGCGATGCGGGCGGTCGCCACCGAACGCGACGGCGGCCGCCTCTGCTTCCGCGACCTTCCGGGCTGAGCTTCGTGCCGCGGCGCCGACGTCGCCGATCGTGTTCCAGCACTCGACGAGCACGACGAGCCGACGGCGGTCGTCACGAAGTCCGACGTCGCTCGAGCGCGTCGGATCGGCCGGGCGTGACGGCAGCTCAAAGGTTGCGGCGTATCCCGCCCCACGTGCGAGACGGAGGATCAGCTCCTGGACGCGGAGGTGGCCGGCGTCAGCCGGCTCGCCGAGCGGATCGCGCGGGACGTCGATCGCAAGCGAGCGACCGAGGGCGACGAACACGCGCTGCCACAGCTCGAGCGGCGCCGATCCACCGTGGCCGCGCTCGAGCGCGCTGATCGTCGACTGCACGACACCGACGCGTTCCGCGAGCCCGCGCTGTGTCAGCCGACGTCTTCTGCGCGATTCTCGCACCTGGCCGCCGAGGCGAGCGCACTGCTCGCGGCAGCGACGGGCGGCCTCGGCGTCGAGCTCGCGTCGTCTCGGCCTCGCCATATCGCTCCCATCGTTGCCGACTGGGCTTGTCGCACGATTGGCCGGCGGCCACCTCGCGCTTATCGGTCGCCGGCGTCGCGGGCATCGATGAGGGCGATACCGCGCGCGTTATGGCGGCGGCGCGGGAGCCAAAGGCGACGCCTCGTGCTCCCGGTAGCGATGGGGGCGATACGGGCTCCGCGAAGGCCAGGCGGAGCCCGCGCCGCGAGGGGCGCGCGGGGCGCCGGGCGTGACCCTCTAGCGGTCCGCCTCGTCGAGCGCGACCGCCGGCTCGTCGTGGCGACGCACGACGAGCACCTTGCCGACCCGCCTCCCGTCGGTCGTCTCGACCGTCAATCGCAAGCCGTCGACCTCGACCTCGTCGCCGGGGTTCGGCACGCCGCCGACGCGGTGGTAGATGAGCCCACCGACTGTGTCGTACTCGTCGTCGTCCTCGAGCCCCAGCTGCGTGTCGAACAGCTCCTCGAGGTCGTCGACCGCGGCCCGCCCGTCGACGCGCGCCTCGTTGTCCGAGATCCGGATGATCATCGGCTCCTCGACGTCGTACTCGTCCTGGATCTCGCCGACGATCTCCTCGAGCAGGTCCTCGATCGTCACGAGCCCGGCCGTGCCGCCGTACTCGTCGAGCACGATCGCGATGTGGACCTTGCGCCGCTGGAACTCGTGGAGGAGGTCGTCGATCGACATCGACTCGGGCACGAAGACCGGCGTGCGAAGAAGCGACCGCAGGCTCGGCCGGTTGCCCGACGAGCCCTTGAGGAACGGCAGGAGGTCCTTCGCGTAGAGGATCCCGATGACCTCGTCGACCGAATCCTCGTAGACCGGGATGCGGCTGTGGCCCTCCTCGACGACCTTGTCGATCGCCTCCTCCATCGTCGCCGTCGCAGGCAGCCCGGCGATCGCGATGCGCGGAATCATGACTTCGTGGACGCGGCGGTCGCCGAGCTCGATGACCGCGTTGATCATCTGCTCCTCCTCCGCCTCGAGGATCCCCTGCTCGCCCCCGCGTTCGACGATGAACTTCAGCTCTTGGGTGCTCATCTGCGACGAGTCCATCTCGCCGGCGCCCAGGGCGCGCGAGATCGCCGTCGTCACGAACGTCAGGAGCGCGACGAGCGGCGAGAGGGGTCGGAGGAGGAAGTCGACGAACGCGCTCAGGGTCAGCGCGAACCGCTCGGTGCGGGCGAGCGCGAGGCTCTTGGGCACGAGCTCGCCGAAGACGATCGTGAAGAGGCTCAGCAGGAGCGTGATGATGACGAG
>DATFPL010000056.1:0-10643 GCA_035264845.1 Candidatus Limnocylindrales bacterium
ACTGCTGCCTCCCGTAGGAGTCTGGGCCGTGTCTCAGTCCCAGTCTGGGTGATCGTCCTCTCAGACCACCTACCGATCGTCGCCTTGGTGAGCCGTTACCCCACCAACGAGCTAATCGGACGCAGGCCCCTCCCGAAGCGCCTTGCGGCTTTACTGGTGCGACTGATCGCACCACCACATGCGGTATTAGCCACCCTTTCGGGCAGTTATTCCCCACTTCGGGGCAGGTCACCTACGCGTTACTCAGCCGTCCGCCACTAACGACTCGAGCAAGCCCGAGTCGTCCGTTCGACTTGCATGTCTCATGCACGCCGCCAGCGTTTATCCTGAGCCAGGATCAAACTCTCCAAAGAAATGCACAACCTTGCGGCTGTGACTCATTCCGAGGGTTTGACCGCTCGCACATTCTTACCGAATTTCCTGCCACTCTTCAGTTGTTAAGGTGCAGCTCCGGAGGCACGCGGCCACCGGCGCAGAGCCCAGAATGATGGGGCTTCGCGGCCGCGGTGTCAAACCGGACCGCCCGCCTGGACCCCACTCGAGGTCCGTGGATTGTTCGCCTCCGCGGAGGCGGCACGAGCGGGAATGCTACTGACCGCCTCGTGGCCTGTCAAACCTTTCGGTGACCCGCCGCCGACCCCTGCCCGGGGCCGCTTTGGTGCTCGCCGATCCATCTCCGTGCACGTCAGATACTACGCGTGACGAGGGGCGTGGTCAACGGGTAAAAGGGACAGATGTTCCATTCTGGCGACACCCGCTGAAGGCGCGTCAGATGGGGCTCGTCTCCACCAACAGGACGAACGCAGCGCCGCTCAGCCAGGCAAGGAGTGCGAGCTCCGGGGTCCCCCGCGCACCCAGCGGTCCGACGAGCAGCGCGTAGACCACGACCCCGACGACCGCGGCGACCGCGGCCTTGGCCAGACGAAGCGCGATCTCCGCGGCGAGGTTCGACACCTCAGACGGCCCGGCGGCCCTGGAGAGCGCGGATGAGCGTCACCTCGTCGGCGTACTCGAGGTCGCCGCCGACGGGCAGCCCACGCGCGATCCGGCTCACGAGGCCGACGACACCGTCGAGCCGCTCCGCGAGATACATCGCCGTCGCCTCGCCCTCCAATGTCGGGTTCGTGGCCAGGATGACCTCCTCAATCCGCTCGCCGGAGCGCCTGGCGTCGTCGGCGCGGCCAAGGAGCTCGCGGATCTTCAGCCGCTCGGGGCCGACGCCGTCGATCGGCGAGATCGCGCCGTGGAGGACGTGGTACAGACCCTTGAACTCCCCCGTCCGCTCGAGCGCGAGCACATCAAGCGGTTCCTCGACGACACAGATCCGTCGGTCGTCCCGGGCGCCGTCACGGCAGATGGGGCATAGCGGCGCGTCGCTGATGTTGAAGCAGCGGTCGCAGAACACGACCTGATCTCGAACCGCAACGAGAGCGGCCGCGAGTGTGCGAGCCTCGGCATCGGGCGCGCGGAGCAGGTGGTAGGTCAAGCGCTGCGCTGTCTTCGGCCCGATGCCCGGCAGCCGGGCAAACGATTCGATGAGCCTTGCGACCGGCTCGATGAGCGGCGTCGGCACGTTCGGCGGCCGGCCGGTCTAGAGACCCGGGAGGCGAAGCCCGCCGGTCACGGCCGCCATCTTCTGCTCCGCGACGTCGCGCGAGGCGCGAAGGGCATCGTTGACAGCAGCGACGATGAGGTCCTGGAGCATCTCGACGTCCGACGGATCGACGGCTCCCGGATCGATCGTCACCGACACCAGCTCCTGCTTGCCGGTGACGACCGCCTTGACTACGCCGCCGCCGGCGGATCCATCGACGGTCAGCGACTCGAGCTCCGTCTGGATCCGCGTCATCTCCTGCTGCATCTGCTGCGCCATGCGCTGCAGGTTGCCCATGCCCATCGGTCGTCGATCCTCCTCGGCGTCGCGGTCGCGTCGTGCAGTCTGCGGGAAGACGCTCCGCTGCGCTGTTCGGGTCAGTTGATCTCGCCGACGTCGACGAGGTCCTCGGCGAAGATCCGGCGCGCCTCGTTGAGGACGTACGCGCCATCGTCGTCGGGCGTTTCCGGGCCCACGAGGTCGACATTCGTTGCGACACATCGGACGGCGACGCCGCGGCCAAGGAACCGGCCGATCGCGGCCTCGAGGTCGGGGCGCTTCCGCTCCGCGTGATCCTTGAGAAACGCCTTCGCCTCCGGGAACCCGAGAGTGACGATGTTGGACTCGACGCTCAGGGGACGGCACTCGGAAATCACGGCCCGCGTCGCTGGGCCGACGGAGGCGACGAGCTCGCTCCACTGGGCAACGAGTCGCGAGAGGTCGGGACTGGCCGCCACGCCGACGGGCGCTGAGGAGGGCCCGTCCGCCATCGCGGCGGTCGCGTGGGATGCCGACTTGTCGGGCGCAGGCGGTGCTTCCGCGCGCTCCGCGGTGGGGCGCGCGGGGAGCGGCTTCGGAGACATGCTCGCGCGTTCCGGCGCATCGGAAGCGGCGACGGGACGCGACGGGGCGGCCGGCGGCTCCGCTGGCGTCGCCTTGGCCGAAGCGGGGTGCGAGCGGGCGACGGCATCGACCCGCGCCGGGGACTCGCTCGCGTCCGACGCGAACAACGCGAGCTCGAGCTGGAGGCGAAGGCCGCCCGTTCCGGCGCGATTCGGGTCGATCGCCGCCAGCCGGCGAGCGGCGGCGGCTACGGCCGCGGCTGACGCCGGACCCGACGCGGACAGCGACGCGACGAGTCGAGCGCGGAGCGATTCCACGACCTGGTCGAGGAAGGCATGCAGGTCGCGGCCGCGGTCCTCGAGCGTGTCGAGAATCCGGATGCCGGCGATCGGGTCGCCGGTCACGAGCGCGTCGACGAAGGCATCGATCGCGTCCGCTTCGGCGAGCCCGAGAAGATCGCGAACCCGCGCCTCATCGAGCTTGTCGCCGCTCGATGCCAGAAGCTGATCGAGCATCGACTCCGCGTCCCGCATCCCGCCCGCCGCGAGGCGGGCGATGAGCCGGATGGCTTCGGGTTCGGCCGCCCGTCCGTCGGCGTCGAGGATCCGCGTCAGCTTGCCCTCGATCTCGGCGACGGTGAGGCGTCGGACGTCGAAGCGCTGGAGACGCGACAGGATCGCCGGCGGGAAATCCTGGGGATGTGTCGACGCGAACATGAAGATGACGAAGTCGGGCGGCTCCTCGAGCGACTTGAGGAGCGCATTCCAGGCGTCCTTCGTGATCTGGTGCGCCTCGTCGAGGATGTAGACCTTGCGGCGGAGGTCAGTCGGCGCGTAGTTGATGCGCTCGCGAAGGTCACGGATTGCATCGATGCCGCGGTTCGATGCTGCGTCGATCTCGACCAGGTCGAACGCCCGACCCTCGCGGATCGCGACGCACGACGGGCATGCGTCGCACGGGTCGCCGTCCTGGAGGTTCGTGCAGTTGACGGCCTTGGCGAGGATCCGCGCGAGCGACGTCTTGCCCGTCCCGCGCGGGCCGACAAAGAGGATCGCGTGCGAAACGCGGTCCGTTCGAACAGCGTTGCGCAGTGTCTCGACGACCGGTTCCTGGCCGACGATCTGCGCGAACGTCTGCGCCCGCCACCGGCGATAGAGCGCCTGGTGCGAGCTCGTCGGCGTTGGTGTCGGTGTCGCCGTCACTTCACTCCTGTGCCCGCGCGCGATGAGTAGATGCCGTGCACCCACCGTCGACCTGGACGTCCCCGCGCCCTCCGCAACGAGCGGCTCGGACCAGGCCGTTCCGCGGCACCCGACGAAGATCGCTTAGTGCTGCTTCCTTCCGGACCTGACACGGTTCGCGAGTCGCCGCTGCGCGGGACCCGGTCCTCAACGTCGCTCGAGGCGTCGGCATTCGAGGACGGAGACCTCGGGAGGGAATTCAGCCCTGCTGGAGCGGATTGCAGGTACAGGGCACCGCTAGTTCCCCGCCTAGCACGGCACGCGAAGTGTACCGCGGACCCGCGACGCCGGCCTGGCGCCGGGGACTGTCACGCGTGCCGCTGCCGGCGCCACTCGTCGGTCGCACTCCGGCGCGACGCCGTCCAGCCCGGCGGGAGGTCCGCGATCGCGCGCAGGGACGGGTCGAGCTCGAGCATCGTCCGCATCCCAACGACGCGCGCGTCGGATTCGGCCGGCGAACTCCCGTCGAGGAACTGCCAATCCTCGTCGTCCTCGTCGTGGGACACGAGCAGGATCGGTGCACCGTCGAGGATCGACTGGAGCGTCAACGCTGCGACGTTCGGGCCCTGGTCGAAGGGCCAGTCCGCATCGAGGTGCGTCAACCGGCCACCACGGAGCCGCGACGCCGCGGCATCACGAGGTGTGGCGGAGAGGGCGGGATTCGAACCCGCGACGCGTTGCCGCGAACCGCATTTCCAGTGCGGCGCCATAGTCCACTAGGCGACCTCTCCGAGGACCGATAACGATACCGGCACGCGAGCGGGAGGAGATGAGGGGCCCCGCACCCGCTGGCCGGACCTCGAGCGGGAAGGCGGCCAAGCGCCTCCGGAAAGGTCACCCGCGACGGCCAGCCGTCACCCGTTCACCGAGGTCCGAGGCTGAGCTCCGCGAAGCCATCGGCCCGAGGTTTGCGTGAGCGAGGACCGGATCGGCCAACGCAGGCATCGGCGTTCCGGTGGGCCAGCGAAGTGGCGGAGAGGGCGGGATTCGAACCCGCGGTGCTTTCGCACACCGCTTTTCGAGAGCGGCACCATCAACCACTCGGACACCTCTCCGCGGGAGAGGATACCAAAGGCTCGCGACGACCCTACCGGCGCGCCGTCGCGGCGGCGGTCGCGAACAGCTCTTCGGCTTCGTCGCGGCGGATCCCGCTCACAACGCGGAGCCGGCGCGGCAGGTCCGCGTGCTGAGCGAGCTGGATGACGGTCCCGGCCGCCCCATCCTCACGATTCGGGACGGCGTAGACGAGCGCCTCGACATCGCTCTCGAGCAGCGCGCCGACACACATCGCGCACGGCTCGAGGGTCGAGAAGATCGTCGCGTCGCCGAGCCTGACGGAGCCCAGCTTTCGCGCCGCCTCGCGAAGGGCGACGACGACGGCGTGCGCCGTCGGGTCGTTCGTCTCCTGGACGCGATCGTGGGCCCGCGCGACCATCGCCTCGTCGACGACGGCGACTGCGGCGATTGGGCGCTCGCCGCGCGCAAGGGCGTTGCGCGCCTCGGCGAGAGCCTCGCCCATGAAGAGCTCGTAGTTCATGGCGCGATCATACAGGCGGGCATTCGCGGGACAGCGCTAGGATGCGCCCGCACCGCGTCGGCTCGCGCGCGGATCGAATCCCTCCGGCCCTGTCGTGGAGCGCCCCAATGCCTCGAACGCAACGGATCGGCATCCTCACCGGCGGCGGTGACGTCCCGGGCCTCAATTCCGTGATCAAGAGCGTTGTCTACCGCGCGACGGAGTTGGCCGAGGAGGTCTACGGGATCAGGCGCGGCTGGGAAGGGCTGACCCACGTTCGCGTCGACGGCGAGCTCGACACGCGGTACATCCGGGCGCTCGACCGAACGAACACCCGGGCGATCGACCGAACGGGCGGCACGGTCCTGCACACGTCGAGGACGAACCCGACGAAGATGCGCGCCGGCACGACGCCCGAGTGGTTCGACGGGAAGCGGCTCGCGCAGCTCGAGGTTGCGGAAGGTGTCTACGACTTCACGCCGGTCGTGCTCGAGAACCTCCAGGCACTCGGCATCGACGTGCTCGTGACGATCGGTGGCGACGACACCCTGAGCTTCTCGCGCGTCCTCACCGACGAGGGCTTTCCGCTCGTCGCGATCCCGAAGACGATGGACAACGACGTCCAGGGCACCGAGTACTGCATCGGGTTCTCGTCGGCGATCACGCGCGCGAAGGAGCTCATCAACCGGCAGCGGACGACGCTCGGCAGCCACGAGCGACTGGGTGTCTTCCGGATCTTCGGCCGCGACGCCGGGTTCTCCGCGTTGTTCGCGGCGTATGTCACGTCCGCGCGGTGTGTCATTCCGGAGGCGCCGTACGACCTCGACGCGCTCGCTCGCATCCTGGCCGAGGATTACGCCGCCAACCCGAGCCGCTACGCGATCGTCATCACCGCCGAGGGCGCGCTGTGGAAGGGCGCGGAGATGGTCGACGTGGGCGAGGCGGACATGTTCGGACATCGCCACAAGGCGAACGTGGGCGAGGTCCTCGCGGCCGAGCTGAAGCAGCTGACGGGGATCGACACGGTCGCCTCGGAGCTGACGTACGACCTCCGGAGCGGCGAGGCGGACATGCACGACCAGATCGTCGGGACGACGTTTGCGAACACGGCAATGGACCTCCTCGCGGGTGGGCAGACCGGTCGGATGATGGCGATCCAGGACGGCAAGTACGCGCACACCGAGCTGCCGCAGGCTGGCCTCGGGCCCCGGAAGGTAGACATCGACGCGATGTACAACACGGCCCGGTTCCGGCCGCGCTACGACGGCAAGCTCGGGGAGCCGATGCTGCTCGTGGGGCTCGACTAGACGAGCCGCGACTAGCCGTCGAGGCCGGACAGCTCGCGGACCGAGCGGGCAACGGCCGACATGTCGTCGTCGGCGTGGCCGCGGCCGATGAGCCCCGCCTCGATCTGCTCGCACAGCGCGGCGATCGGCAGCACCGAGCCCGTCTCGCGCGCGAGCTCGAGCGCGATCCCGAGGTCCTTCCGGTGGAGCGCGATCTTGAAGCCGAGCGGGTAGTCGTTCGCGATCATCCGGCCGCTCCGGTTCGCCAGGACCCAACTCTGGGCCGCTCCCCCACCGAGCGCGCCGACGACCTGCTCGACGTCGAGGCCCGCCTTCGTCGCGAGCACGATCCCCTCGGCGACGCCCAGGTACGTCCCCGCCAGGATCACCTGATTGACGGCCTTCACGGCTTGGCCGGAGCCGACCGGACCGACATGGGTAATCGTCCTGCCGATCGCTTCGAGGACTGGACGGGCACGGTCGACGTCAGCGGCTTCTCCACCAACGAAGATCGTCAGCGTCGCCTTCTGGGCGCCCTCGCTGCCACCGGAGACGGGGGCGTCGACGAGTGCGATGCCCGAAGCTCGAAGCCGATCGGAGAAGCCGCGCGTCGCCGACGGCGAGATCGTCGAGCAGTCGACGACGAGGAGGCCGTCGCGGCCAGCCGTCGCGACACCGCCGTCACCGAAGAGAACGGCTTCGACGTCGGGCGTGTCGGACACGCAGGTCACGACGATGTCGGCCGCCGCCGCGACGTCCGCGGGCGTCTTCGCTTCGGTTGCGCCTGCGCCGACGAGAGCCGCAGCGCGGCCCGCACTGCGGTTCCATACCGTGAGCGCGAAACCCGCGCGAGCGATGTTGGCCGCCATGGCGGCGCCCATCGTCCCCAGCCCGACGAAACCGACTCGATCCACCGAACACCTCCCGGGATCCCACTTCATGACGCCGGCGAAGCAGACGCCTTCGGCGGCCTACCTGACGCGAACGATGTCGCTCCCACGGCACGCCGGGCCGACGACGACGAAATGATCCGGGTCGCTCGCGGCGAACGCACGGTTCGCGCCGCCCGCGGCAAGGAGCAGGTGGTCCGCACCGGCGGCCCTGGCCGTTTTCAGGAGACTGGCGGCGTCGGCGCTTTGCGGGATGGAGCCCGTGACGACGACCGCGAGGTCGTGACCGGTGATGAGGTGAATCAGGTTGAAGGCGTCGACTGCCACGTGGGCGCTGGTCGGGATCGCGCCGAGGGTGGCGCAGTCCCGCCACAGCCCGAGCTCCGAGCGCTTCACATCCGGCGTCGCGACAAGTCTTGCCATTCGGCCCACGTCAGGCGTCGTCACAGGCGGCGGGGTCACTCCGACGTTGAACCGCGCGGTCGCCCGCCACAGCGAGACCGAGGCCACGACAGAGATCGCCAGCGCGCCGACGACAGCGGCCGTCGACGCGCGTCGGCCTGAGGCAGCGATACGCGACAGCGCGACGGCCGCGAGAGCGATCGCGAGCACGGGGACGAACAGCGTCAGCCGCGGCCACCAGCTCATCGGCATCGTGAGGAGCGTGACCGCGGCCGGGACGACGATCGCGAGCGTCGGCCAGAGGTACCGGCGCGCCGCGACGATGACGCCGACCACGGCAAGCACGAGGATGATCGGCCACTGGATCCCGAAGCCGCCGATCCGGGTGTCGAACTGGTAGCTCGACAGGGCGAGGTCTGCGAACCAGGAGTAGAGGATGCGCAGCGGCGCCGGAAGCGGTGCCAGCTGGCGCGGCGTCTGGACGATCAGGTCGTTGAACGTCCCGATGCCCGGCAGCGGACCGATCGTGAACGGCCAGACGGGGTTCCCGAAGACGATCGTGTTCTTGATGTACCAGTACCCACCGAATGCGACCAGCGGAACGACGACGAGCGCTCCGTCGCGAAGCGTCGCCCTCGACACCGACGACCGCCGAACCGCATCGACGAGCAGCACGAATACAACCGCCCCGAGCGGCACGAGGAGCGTCCCCTTCGTGCCGATCCCCAGCCCTGCCGCCAACCCGGCGAGGACGTAGAGGGTGGATCGGCGGGCGCCTGCGGGCGCGGTGAGGGCCGCGACTCCGAAGAACCATCCCGCCGCGATGTATGCCGCCGCGAGGACGTCGACATAGGTCGTCGTCGTCAGCATGACGAGCGCCGGCACGACGGCGACGAGGAGACCCGCGAACACCGACCACATCCGTGCTGCGCCAAGAACCCGCGCGAGACCGACCGTCGAGATGACGACGAGCGGCACCGCGAGCAGAGCGCTGAGCGTCGCGTAGTCGTCTGTCCGCGTGAAGGCCATGAGCCACAGCGAGATCAGCTCGCCGTTCGCGGGGTAGCCGTCGGACCAGATCCGCTGCGGCGTGCGACCGATGTGGTTCGTCTGGAGCCACGTGTCGACGGTCACCAGGTGGTACGAGAAGCCGTCGTAGTCGAGGACAGGGAGCCGGATCGCGAGCAGCGTTCGCCACGCGAGCGACGCACCCGCGACGACGGCGAGCAACGCCACCGGCACGAGCGCGACGCCGGCTCGCATCCCGCCCGGCAGCGTTCGAGGCAGCGCCGGGCGCACGCGCCACTCGGCCAGGTAGCTCCAAACGACGACGCCGATCAGCGTCGCGCACGCGACGAGGACGACGACCGCGATGGCACTCGGGTCGAGGCTTCGAACGCCGACGCCCGCCACGAGGAGCGACCCGGTAACGAGACCGTGGGCCGTCAGGATGGCCGCAGCTGCTCGCTCGATCGCGCCGCGGAGTGGAAGGCTCGCCCCGACGATCGCGGCGGTCACGACGATCGCGACGGACAGCGCGAGCAGCATCAGCACCCGGCGGAACCTCGAGGGGGCCGCGTGCAGCAGGAGTCAGCCGGTCGCGGGCTGCGTCGCTCATGGAGACCGGGAGGCGGGACCTCGAGCGCGATGCCGGCGCTTGCGAGATCTCGCATGACGGTCATTCCGGCAATGGTAGGCGCGCGACAGCGGCGGGAGAGGCCTCAGGCGCGGCGGGCGAAAGCGAGAGACGTGACGGGGGACTGGCGCGCCCGGCGGGACTCGAACCCACGACCTTCAGGTCCGCAACCTGACGCTCTATCCACTGAGCTACGGGCGCCTGTGCCGGCGAGATCTGGCGGAGAGGGAGGGATTCGAACCCTCGATGCAGGTTACCCCACATGGCGGTTTAGCAAACCGCTGCACTAGACCTCTATGCGACCTCTCCGACTCGCGGCGCGCGGAATCCTACCACGGGGTCCCGGCCGGTTCGGCGGCCCCGGCGGAGTCGTTGACACGGACGGCCGGGCTCGGTACCGTCGGAGGCCGCATGAGTCGATTCTTCTACTTTCGGAGCCCGGCGTGATCGTTCCCGGTTCGTAGGACCGGGAGCACGGGTCGTGCCGGGAGAGCAGAGGTTCGGACCTCTGCTCTTTTTGTTTGAGCGAGGGGACCGCACAGGCGATGTTCGTCGTCATGGCCGTCACAGCGACCGAGGCCGAGATCCTCGGCGTCAAGAGCCACATCCTGGCCGAGGGGATGACGCCGTACGACCACCATGGCGTGGATCGGATGGTCATTGCCGTCGTCGGCGAGGTCGGGCCCAAGCGTGACGTCCTGACGAGCCGGCTTCGCGCGCTGCCGGGGGTAGAGGCCGTCACGCCGATCAGCCGGCCCTTCAAGCTGACGTCGCGGGAGTTCCACCCCGAGGACACCGTCATCAGGGTCCTCGACGCCGTCGTCGGTGACGGGTCGCTGACGGTCATGGCCGGACCGTGCTCCGTCGAGAGCCGCGACCAGCTGTTCGAGACGGCGGACGGAGTGGCCCGCGCGGGCGCGACGATCCTGCGGGGCGGCGCATTCAAGCCGCGGACGAGCCCGTACTCATTCCAGGGCCTGGGCGTCGAGGCGTTGCGGTACCTGGCGGATGCGCGCGAGCGGACGGGGCTGCCGGTCATCACGGAGGTGATGGAACCGAACCAGGTCGACATCGTCGCCGAGTACGCCGACATTCTCCAGATCGGCACGCGGAACATGCAGAACTACTCACTGCTGACGGCCGTGGGGCGCGTCGCGCGGCCGGTGATGCTCAAGCGCGGCTACGGCGCGACCGTCGAGGAATGGCTCATGGCCGCGGAGTACATCGTCAGCTCC
>DATFPL010000057.1:0-11660 GCA_035264845.1 Candidatus Limnocylindrales bacterium
GCGATGCCGTGGGAGAAGACCTCGAGGGTTGCGTTGACCCGGCCCAGGATCCGGTCCGGGATCACGCCCTGGATCAGGGAGATCTCGGCGACGCCCTCGATCGTCTGGAGCCCGTCGCCGATCAGCTGCGGCAGAAACACCATCAGCGTCGCGAGCAGCAGCGGCCCGGTGGCGAGGGGCGTCAGAACGCCGATCACCGACGCTCCGGTCGCCGCCCAGATGAGCGCAGGGCCGATCCCGAGGCGGGCGATGGCGCGCGACGCGTAGAAGGACCCGATCAGCGACCCGACCCCGCCCGCGGACACGACGATGCCGAACAGCAGCGGGCTCAGGTGCAGTTCCTCGAGGAGATAGATGGGGTAGAGGACGCCATAGAACGAACCGGCTACGTGGGCGATTACCGACCGAAGGGTCAGCGGGACGAGCAGCGAATGGCGGCGGACGACCTGGAGACCCTCGACGATCTCATGTCTCATTCGCGTCGGTGACGTTCGAACGGGACGCGCGGGCTCCGGGCTGCGGATCATGGCGAGCGAGATCGCGGACACGACGAACGAGATCGCGTCGACGAGGATGGCGAACGGCGCGCCGATCAGCTGGACCAGACCGCCACCGAGGCCCGGGCCGCCGATCTCGGCGAGCGATGAGCTTGTGGCCAGCTTGCTGTTGGCCTCGACGACCTGGTTGACGCCGACGAGCGACGGGAGGTACGCCGGGTACGCCGCGTCGAAGAACGCGGCCAGGCATCCGGCGAGGAACACGACGACGTAGAGCTGCTCCATCCGCAGGACCCCGGCCACGTATGCCGCCGGGATCGACAGCAGCAGCACGGCCCGGAGCGCGTCGGCCCAGATGAGCAGCGGCCGGCGCCGAAGCCGGTCGACCCATGCGCCCGCGAACAGCCCGACAAGAAGGACCGCGAGGCTCGCCGAGACGATCAGCAGCGCCAATTCGAGCGGTCCCGCGCCGAGGGCCAGCAGGGCGACCAGCGGCACGGCGGTCCGGGTCACGACCGACCCGAGCTCCGACACGGTCTGGCCGACCCACAGCCTCATGAAGTCGGCGTGTCGCCAGAGAGATGGGGCCATCACAGCGCAGCAGGGTACCCCGTGCGAGGACAACCGCAGTTACGATTTCGCGGCGCCATCGCCATCGTGGCGGTTCGTCTAGGCCGTTATGCATCGGGCCGCGATCGTCGCGGTCAGCGCCGGCCGAACCGCCACGCCTCGCGGTCGTACCAGCTCCGGTCCTTGACCTTGAACCAGCCGGCGCGCGAGCCGTCCCTGTAAGGCAACGCCCGGTCCTTGAGGACGATCCCCTCGAGGCGTCCGTCCTCCAGCCAGTGACGGATACTGTCGCGGAGCTGGTCAACCAGCTCTTTGGGAGAACCGGGCCATGATCGCGGACACAGGGAGCCACACAACGGACATCGAAGTGGTGCTCCGCCGTGCCCAAGACGAGGGCGCGCCCGCCGACGAGGCTCGGGCCGTCGGTACGGCCCTTGCTGAGGCCCTCGTGAGCCAGAATCGGGTCTATGAGGCGCCTCTCGCCACCTTCACCGCAGAGGCGTACTTGGCGTTCGACGCGCGCGTTGCCGCCCTCCAAGCCGAGGCGCGCGGCAGATAGCCGCCGACGACTGGACGGAGCGGCCGACGACGGGACGGAGCGGCCCCCGCCGCCGCGGGCCTAGCGTCGAGGACGAGCCGACAACGGACGTGCCCTCGAGCCGCCGTCGAGCTCGTCTAGCGTCGTGTTCTGTCGCGGTACGACCTCGCCGAGCGCCTGCTGCTGGGTCGCCATCGCGAAGATCCCCTTCGACAGGATCGTGATCTGACCGGACACGACCTCGAACTCGCGCGATCCGACGTCGACCTTCCGGGATTCCGCTTCGAGCCGCCTCAGGTCCTCGATCGCCGCCATAAGCCGCTGCGAAACGTCGCGGAGCTCTTGCGCGGCACCGACGTCCTCGGAGGGGTCGTCGGGCGGCTGCATGCCCGGCACAGTAGCCGACGCGGCATTACAGCGATAAGCGACCGGGCGGCACCGCAGTGTACGGACCTCCAGCGGCGGCGTACGACGCCCGTGATCCGTACGCGTGTCCGTACAACTGCGGATGCGCCCCGTCGCGATCCGCCCATGCTCTGTGTACGCATCCGGCAGGGGAAACCGGAGAGAGGCCAGCCTTCGGGCTGGCCTCTTTGCGTCTCCGATTCGAAACGGCTCGCGTTTGCGACCGGACGGGCACGTGACACCCAATCGGGCATATCCTCGCGGTGGCCCTCCGGCCCGCTGCCGGCGCGACGACCGCCTGGTTCCCCTGCCGGAGCGGACGGACAGCTCTTGGCGCGACCGGGGGGCCGCACATTCCCCCGTCGTCATGCGTCATCGCTACAGCATACGTAGCGTGGGGTTGGCACCCTCTAGTCCGCCAGCCACCTCGTGCTGCGGAACGCACCGACGCGATCCTCGGCTGGAGGTCGGCCAGGGGATAGGGTGGTACCGCGGGTGGTACAAGAGCGACGAGACCCCTCTCGGGGATGACCCGGAGGGCTCTTTCGTGTTCGGAATGTGGTGAGCCCGGAAGGACTTGAAC
The DNA here is from genome assembly GCA_035264845.1 of Candidatus Limnocylindrales bacterium. GTDB lineage: Bacteria > Chloroflexota > Limnocylindria > Limnocylindrales > CSP1-4 > JACDAV01. The sequence continues at coordinate 2,594 of DATFPL010000057.1, forward strand.
CTTCAACCCGCTGATTAAGAGTCAGCTGCTCTGCCATTGAGCTACGGGCCCACGGGCTGGGCATGGTACCGGATAGCGGCCGTTCGGTCGCCGTCGGTCATCACCGGTCGTGCGCCGGAGCCGCGTCTGGCGGTCGTCGCGCGCCGCATACTCACGCCAACCGGCGCGGGGCCGGTCGGAGCTCGCAGCGTGGAGACGAGATGGGCGTACTGAGTTGGTTGATCGTGGGGGCCATCGCCGGCTATGTCGCGGGCATGTTCGTCAAGGGCGACGAGCAGCTGGGCGTCATCGGGCACATCGTGCTCGGGATCGTCGGCGCGATCGTCGGCGGCTTCATCGCCGGTCAGCTCACGCACACCGACTACCTCAATGCCATCAGCATCCCGACGATCGTCGTCGCCGTCATCGGCGCGGTCATCGTCGTTATCGCCTACAAGGCGCTGCTTGGTCGGAGCGCGCGCCGGGTCTGACCCTGTGGCCCGCGTCGAGCGGGCCATCACGCCTGGGCGGCTGCCTCCGGCGCGTCGTCGGTCGCGCCTTCGATCGTCACGCGCGGCAGCCACCCGAGGAACGGTGGCAGCCACCAGTTCCAGTCGCCCAACAGCCGCATCGAGGCCGGTAGAAGCACGCTCCGGATGACGGTCGCGTCGAGGAACACGGCCACGGCGAGCCCGAAGCCGAGCTGGCGGATGATCACGAGCTGAAGCGTCACGAACACCGCGAACACGACGACCATGATCGCCGCGGCACTCGTGACCGTCCCCGCCGTCACCGAGATCCCGCGGGCGACCGCCTCGTTCGACGACAGCCCGTGATCGCGGGCCTCCTTGATCCGGGTCAGGATGAAGACGTGGTAGTCCATCGACAGCCCGAACAGGATCGTGAAGATGAAGACGGGCACGAACGCCTCGATGACGCCCGGCTTGAATCCCAGCTGCGATGACAGCCAGCCCTCCTGGAAGACCAGGACGAGCAGGCCGTACGCCGCTCCGGTCGAGAGCAGGTTCAGCAGGATCGCCTTGATCGGGATGACGATCGAGCGGAAGGCGACCAGCAGGAGCAGGAACGACAGCCCGAGCACGAACGCCATGACGAGCGGCATGCCGCCCGCGTAGAAGCTCGCCACGTCGAGCGCGTACGCCGCGTCGCCCGTCACGAGAGCGCGCACGCCGGGCAGGCCGCCGAACACGTCCGGGACGATCTGCGTTCGCACGTCGCGCACCAGGTCGCGGTTCCGGATGTCGTTGCGGGTGCCCGACATCGAGTACGCGACGTTCGCGACCGTCCCGCTTCGCGACATCCTGGTCGTCGGCGGACCGCTGATTCCGGGGAGAGTCAGGATTCGTGCACTCATCCGGTCGATCGCCGCCTTCGTGGCGGGCTCGTCGGCGCGGGTGACGACCACGTCGAGGTCGAGCGTGGTGCCCTGCGGCCACTTCTCGTTGAGGTAGCGAAGCGCGACGACGCTGTCGATCGAGTCCGGGAACGAGCTGAAGTCCGTCTGGCCGATGTGGAGACGGAGCACTGGAGACGCGGTGGCGAGGAGGGCGACGGACGCGACGACGGCGTAGACGATCGGGTGGCGCATCACCGCTCGCACCATTCGGCCCCACGGTCCACTCCCCTCGTCCGCAGCCCGACGGATGAACGGCACGCGCAGGCGATCGACGCCGTCGCCGAGGATCGCTAGCGTCGCGGGCAGGAACGTCAGCGAGCCGACAACGGCGATGACGACGACTGCGATCGTCCCGATCGCCATCGATCGAAACAGCGGGTCGTCGAGCGTGAAAAGGCCGGCGATCGAGATCGTCACGGCGAGGCCGGAGAAGAACACCGCCCGGCCCGCCGTGCTGCTGGCGACGTGGATCGCCGGCAGCTTCCCGCGGCCATGTCGGCGTTCCGTCCGGAACCGCGTGATCATGAACAGCGAGTAGTCGACGGCGACGGCGAGCCCGATCAGCACGACGAGCTGCGTCGCGTAAGGGCTGACCGGGTCGACGAGACGGCTGTAGAGCCCGAGGGTTCCGAACGCCGCGGCGAGTGACGTCACGGCGAGGATCAGTGGCACTGCAGCCGCGACGACGGTCCCGAACGCGATGAGCAGGATCGCGAACGTCAGCGGGATCGTGAGGACCAGTGAGCGGTCCAGGTCGCTGCTGACGAGCTCCTGGATCTGGTCGTTGGCGATGGTGCTGTTGAGCGCGTGGATCTCCGCCGTCGGATGCGCGCGGCGCAGCTGGTCGAGGAACTCCGGGACCGGCGCGAGACGCTGGTCGAGCTCGTTGCCGCCGCCGGGGACGCGCGCAATGAGCCTGACCGTCGTGCGGTCCGGGGACACGAGCGAGGCGTCCGGCGGCGCCTTCCGCGGGTCAACGACCTGCTCGAACACGGGGCCCGCAACGCCATCCACCGTCGCGCGGAGTGCCGCCATCTGGCTGAGAGCGTCGTCCACGATCGGGGTGAACGCCGGATCGTCGACGGTGCCGGCGGGGTTCGAGATGACGAGCAGGTACTGCGCCGACGGCGGCAGGGTCTCCGTTCCCGGCGGACTGAAGACGAGGTTCGCCTCCGTCGACTCGTAGCGGGAGCGCTGTGAGTTCGAGACGGCCTCTGCCGTGTCCGTGCCGCCCAGGCCAATGCTCGCGGCGAGGATGCCAAGCGTAAAGGCGAACCAGAGCACGAAGACCGGCCACCGATGCCTGGCGCTGAAGCCGGCAACACGAACGGTCCACGGCGGACGCCGGGCTGAGGTGCGGGCCACTCTGGCGACTCCCCTTCTGTCGCTGCGTATGGTGCCACGGCGACCCGGGGGCGCCGGTTCAACAACGCACGAAACGCGTTCGAGAAGAAGCTCGCCGACGCGGTCGTCGCCTGCGGCGCGTAGTCTCACCGCGTGGGCGAGTGGATCGAGCTCGAGGACGGCAGCCGGGCGTACCGCGGGGCGCCGTCAAACGGCCAGGGTTCGGGGATCCTGCTGCTCCACGCATGGTGGGGTCTGAACGATACGGTCCGATCGTTCGTCGACGCGCTCGGCGAGGCCGGCTTCGTCGTGATCGCGCCCGACCTGTACCGCGGCGTCGTGGTCGATACCATCGAGGACGCCGAGCGGCAGTCGGAAGCCCAGTCCGTCGTCGTTCGGATGCGAACCGTTTCCGCGGCGCTGACACGGCTGCGCGGTGAGCCCGGAGTGACGGCGTCGTCGCTCGGTGTCGTCGGGTTCTCGATGGGCGCGTTCTACGCGCTCGAGGCGACCGGCGACGATCCATCGATCGTCGCGACGGTCCTCGTCTACGGCACCGGCCGCGACCGCGACTGGTCGTCGAGCAATGCCTCGTTCCAGGGTCACTTCGCGGAGAACGACCCCTACGAGTCGGCGGATACGGTGGCCGCGCTCGAGGCGTCGCTGCGGGGCGGCGGCCGGCGCACGGAGTTCCACACGTATCCCGGAACCGGCCATTGGTTCATGGAGCCCGATCGCGCGGACGCCTTCGACGAACGGGCGGCGGCGCTCGCGTGGGGGCGGATGCTCGCGTTCCTGCGAGCCGAGGTCGACTGAGCCGAGCGTCGCGGGAGGCGGCCGAAGCCGCTGCGTCAGCCCGTTTCGAGGACCTCCTCGAGCCGGTCGACGAACGGTGTTTGGGCGGGGTTCAGCCGGCGTCGGGCCTCGTCGGGCGCGAACCACTCGAATCGGTCGATCTCGGGGACGTCCTTCCAGTTTCCGGAGCCTGGCGGCCACTCGAGCGGGAACGTGTTGCTCTGCGCCGTCCCGGCGTCGAGGTCACCGCGCAGGGCCCACGCGACGACGACCTTGCCGGACTTCTGCTGCACCTCGCCGAGCGGCCGCAGCTCGCCATCCGGCGGGGGGTGCCCGGTCTCCTCGGCGAACTCGCGCCGCGCGACGTCGACAGGGCGCTCGCCCGCCTCGATCTCGCCCTTCGGGACGGTCCATGCGCCCTCGTCGCGCTTCGCCCACAGCGGCCCGCCCGGGTGCGCGAGCAGGACCTCGATGCCGCCGGCCACTTTTCGGTACAGCAGCAGGCCGGCGCTCCTCCGCGTCACGACGACGGCGGCTTGCGGGCTTTCCACACCTCTTCCGACGGCCATTGCCGCGCCCACTCGAGCGTCACGAACGGAAATTCCGTGGTCGCGCCTTCGGCGGGCCGAAGCTCGAGCAGGTCCTCCACCTGGAACCCGTTTGCGCGGAGGAGCCTGATCCACTCGCCGTGGGCGAGATGGAAGTTCACCGAGTCATCGTCCGACCACTCGAGCCGGTGGAGCCCGAAGAGCGGGCGCAGCAGGTGGTGCGTCGCTGGCCGCTCGGCATCCGGCATCGCCAACATGAGCAGCAGGCCGTTGACGAGGAAGATCAGCCGGCCACCCGGCCTCAGCAGGCGCGACGCTTCCGGGATCCAGCGATACGGATCCGCCCAGATGCTGGCGCCGTACTCGGAGATCGCGACGTCGAAGGAACCCGACGGGTACGGAACGTGCTCGGCGTTGCCGTGGATGAGCGGGAACTGGATGCCGTGCTCCTGCTGCAACCGGCGCGCAGTCGCCAGCTGCCCCTCGGAGTTGTCGATGCCGACCGGCCGCGCCCCGCGCCGCGCGAGCCACGCCGAGACGTACGCCGTCCCGCAGCCCAGCTCGATCACGTCGAGTCCGTCGAGGTCGTCGGGCAGGAGGTGGAGGTCCGCCTCGGGGATGTCCCAGATCCCCCACTTCTCCTCGCCGGACGCCAGCCGCCAGCTCCGCTCCCCGTTGCCGACGAAATCGGCGGCCCACGAATCCCATTCGGTCCGGTTCCGCCGGACGTAGTCGGGGAGGTCGTCGACGACGTTGCTCACGGCCGCGGCGTCAGCCGGCGTTGTCGATCTGCGCGCGCTGGACGCGGCCGCTGTAGTCGACGTAAATCGACTTCCACTCCGTGTAGGTGTCGAGCGACGCATGGCCAGCCTCGCGATGCCCGTTGCCGGTGTCCTTCCAGCCGCCGAACGGCAGATGGACTTCCGCGCCCGTGGTCCCCGCGTTGACATAGACGATCCCCGTCTCGAGGTCGCGCATCGCCGTGAACGCGGCGTTCACGTCGCGGGTGAAGATCGACGCCGACAGGCCATAGCGGGTCTGGTTCGCGGCCGTGATCGCCTGCGCGTAGTCGGCTACGGGGACGACGGACAGCACCGGCCCGAAGATCTCCTCCTGCGCGATACGGTCCATCGGCTTCGCCTCGCCGAAGATCGTCGGCTCGAAGAAGTGGCCGTTGTCGAGCCCGTCGCCGCGCGCGCGCCCGCCACCGATGACGAGCTCGCCCTCCGCGCGCCCGATGCCGACGTAGCCCTCGACCTTGTCGATCGCCGCCGCGTTGATGAGCGGCCCGACCTCCGTCTGCTCGTCGAGACCCGGCCCGAGCCGCAGCTTCCGGGCCCGCGCCTCGAGCCGCTCGAGCAGCGGCTCGACGATGGACCGCTCCGCGATCACCCGCGAGCAGGCCGTGCAACGCTGCCCGGTCGTGCCGAACGCCGACCAGGTGATGCCGTCCGCCGCGAGATCGAGGTCCGCATCGGCCAAAACGATGACGGCGTTCTTCCCGCCGAGCTCGAGGCTCACGCGCTTGAGCCGACGCGCCGCGCGCTCGGCGATCCGCTTGCCGGTCTCCGACGAGCCGGTGAACGAGATGACGCGAACGTCGGGCGACTCGACGATCGCGTCGCCGACCTCGGCGCCGCTGCCCGTGACGAGATTCACAGCGCCGGGCGGGAACCCGGCCTCCGCCATCAGCTCGACGAGCAGCGTCGCGCAATGCGGCGTGTCGCTCGCCGGCTTGAAGACGACCGTGTTCCCCGTTACGAGTGCGGGCATCGTCTTCCAGCACGGGATCGCCATCGGAAAGTTCCACGGCGTGATGATCCCGGCCACACCGATCGGTTGGCGGACGCTCATCGCCCACTTGTCGGGCAATTCACTGGGCACCGTGTCGCCGGACATTCGACGTCCCTCGCCGGCCATCAGAAACGCGATGTCGACGCCTTCCTGGACGTCGCCGCGCGCCTCGACGAGCACCTTCCCCATCTCGCGGGTCATGGCCTGCGCGAGGCGCTCCTTGTTGTCGGCGAGGAGCTGTCCGAACCGGTAGAGGATCTCGCCACGCTTCGGCGCCGGGGTCGCCCGCCACGCCGGGAACGCGACCTCGGCGGCCTTGACCGCCATTGCGACGTCCGCCTTCGTCCCCTGCTGGAACCGGCCGACGACGTCTCTCGTGTCGGCTGGGTTGCGGCTGTCGAACGTTCCGCCGCCGGCGGATTCGACCCACTCCCCGGCGATGAAGTGACGGAACGTGGGCGCGTCGGTCTGTGACGCGGGCGAGGGTCGGGTGGCGGTCCCGGTCATGCGATCTCCCTGGCTGGCACCTCCTGATCATAGTCCCGGTCGCTGTCGCGCCCGACGGGCACCCGATCCTCCCCGACAGCCGCCGTTCCGCTCCTCGCCAGCTCCGCGTACCGCCCCTCGAGGCCCGTCGGCTCGCGGATAAGGGTCCCCTCGCCATCGCCCCGCAGGTTCCACAGCCCCATGTGCGTGAGGTACGCCTCCATCGGCCGCTTGCCGCGGCGGTACGCCCAGGTGACGAGGCTGAAGGCCGGAAACCACGTGTAGCCGATGACCGGGATGCCGTCCTCGCGGAGATCGCGAACGACGTCGACGGACGCCTCGAGCCAGCGCCGTCGCGAGGCGACGGTTCCGACAAGGCTTGTCTCGGTCAGCATCACGGGCTTGCCCGTCCGCTCGTGCGCCTCCCGCAGCACGGCACCCAGGTCCGCGGCGGTCGCGAGGCGGCGACGATGGACGGGCTGTCCCGGCGTGCCGGTGATCTCGAATCCGCTCATCTGCGTGTAGAAGTTCGCGCCGAACACGTCGATCCGCGCCGGCGCGGCCCGTAGCTCCTCGAGGTGCGACTGCTGGACGCCGTTCGCGAGCATCCACGACCACGTCGGGCTCTCCGGCCCGATCAGGCCCTCGACAAGCTCCTGCGCCATGAAGCCGTGGTGGCGGCTCCTGTCGACCTCCGCCTGGAGCGCCGGGTCTGCGGTGTGGCCGGCGCTCAGGGCGTCGACGTGGACGATCACGGCGTCGGCGCGGACGCGACGGATCGCGGCGATCGTCCGAGACATGCCGCGAGCCAGGGCGACCATGACCTGGGCGTACCCGCGAGAGCCGCGCCGATACGGGGGCCACGCGCCGGTGTTGCCGGCGAAGTGCGCGTGCACGCGTGGCTCGTTCAACGGCGTCCACAGGCGGACGAGATTGCCGTACCGCTCCGCGACGGCCGCGGCGTATTCGGCGACGCGATCCGGGTACGACGGCGACAGGAATGTCCCGTCGAGCCACAGCGGTGCGCCGTAGTGGACGAGGTCGACGATCGGGTGGATGCCGAGGCGGTGGAGCTCCGGGAAGACCTCGTCCGTCCACGACCAATCGAACCGCCCCGGTGCCGGGTTCACGCGATACCACGGGATGCCGTAGCGGAGGTAGCGGACGCCGAGGTCCCCGATTCTTGCCAGGTCCTCGCGCCAGAACCGATCGTGCTGCGTCAGCACGTACTCGTCGAGGGCTCGGCCGCTGCTCGCCGCGACCTGCGGGATGAAGGTGTCCTCGATCCCGAGCGCCCACGCGAACGGCACGTCGAAGCCCGGGACCGCCGTCTCGTGCGTTCTCATTCGTTCAGGGTCCGGGGCCCGACCTTGCGACATCCCTCAGCGACGGATCAAACGGCTTCGAAGGCCATCGCGACCGAGCCGCCACCGCCGAGGCAGAGGGTCGCCAGGCCGTACCGGCCTTCGCGGCGGCGAAGCTCGTGGAGCAGCGTGGCAACGACGCGGGCACCGCTCGCACCGATCGGGTGGCCGAGGGCGATCGCCCCGCCGTTGACGTTGACGCGGTCCCAGTCGAACCCCAGCTCGCGACCGTCCGCCAGAACCTGCGCCGCGAACGCCTCGTTGATCTCGATCAGGTCGAATGCCTCGAGCGGCATCTCGATCCGGTCGAGGAGCTTCCGCACGCCCTCGATCGGAGCGAGGAAGAGCCAACGCGGCGCGACCTCGGCCTGGGCGTAGCCGACTATCCGCGCGAGGGGCTTCAGGTTGTAGCGCTCGACGGCGCGCTCGCTCGCGACGACCGTCGCCGCGGCCCCGTCCGTGATCCCGGGCGCGTTCCCGGCCGTGACGGACGCGGTGAGGGTGGCGTCTCCGAGGAGGTCGTCGTCCGGGTCCGCGGCCGGGACGTCGAACGCGGTTCTGAGCCTGGCGAGGGCGTCGAGGGATGTGTCGCGGCGCGGGTTCTCGTCCTGGGCGATCCCGGTTTCGCGGCCCTTTGCGTCGCGGACCGTCACCGGGGCGAGCTCTGCGTCGAACCGACCCGCGTCGATCGCGGCGATCGCCTTCTGGTGGCTCGCGAGGGCGAACGCGTCCTGGTCCTCGCGGCTGATCTGGTTGCGCACCGCGACGCGCTCCGCGTTGCTGCCCATGTGGCAGTCGTCGATCGAGCACCACAGCCCGTCGTGGACGGTCGCGTCCTGGATCGTCCCGTCGCCGAGGCGGTACCCGAACCGCGCCTTCGGCAGCAGGTACGGTGCGGCGTTCATGTTCTCCATGCCGCCCGCGACGACTATTTCGGCGTCGCCGGCGTGGATCTCGGCAGACCCGAGCATGATCGCCTTGAGCCCCGAGCCGCAGACGCGGTTGATCGTCGTCGCGCTGGTCGTGACGGACAGGCGCGCTTTCAAGGCCGCCTGACGCGCAGGTGCCTGGCCGACTCCGGCCTGGAGGACCTGACCCATCAGCACCTCGTCGATCGGCGCGGTGTCGGGGAGGCTGGCCCGATCGACCGCGGCCCTGATCGCGGCGGCGCCCAGGTCGACGGCCGGCGTGTCGGCGAAGGCGCCGGCGAACTTGCCGATCGGCGTACGCGCCGCGCTCACGAGGAAGACCTGGCCGTGGCGGCCGTCGAGCTGCTCGGTCATCGCCGGCCGATGCTACACCGGCCCCTGCATAAGCCGGCGGTAAGCGGCGGTCGCGAG
>DATFPL010000058.1:0-5524 GCA_035264845.1 Candidatus Limnocylindrales bacterium
CATGACCACGAGGTCCGGCGTCGTGTCGAAGAGTCGCTCGAGCAGCTCGAGCGCGAGCCCTACCCGCCGTCCCGCAACGGCGTCGAGGAATGCCCACGTCGAGCCTGGGACGACTTCGGGGACGAGCGCGCGGACGTCGTCGACCGACACGACGGCAGCAGGCCTGTACAGCGCGAGCTTGTCGAGCTCACCGACCGCGAGCTGTCCCTGGCGACGACGATCGACGTCGCCCTCGCGGACGAAGCCTCCGACGCGTCGCGCGATCTCACCCGCAGCGCCCGCCCCCAGCGTGACGCCGCGCTCGGTCGCCTGCCGCTCGATCCACGACGCGAGCTCGCCTTGCTTCGGCGCTTTCCTCTCGCGCGCCGCACCGCCCAATACCGCGACGGCCTTGGCGACGGCGTCGAGCGCCGCGGGGCGTCGCGACCCGTCGGTCGTCTCGAGGAACGCGATCGCATTGCCCGGCGCTACGTTCGCGAGCAGCGAGATCAGCGCGTCGCGGTCGTCCTTCGTCCGCGCCAGCGGTGCGGGATCGACGACCACGACGAACGTCCCGCCGCCGAACATCGACGCCGTCCCGACGCGCTCCGCGATCCGCGCGATCGTCGTCGCGTCGCCGGATACGCGCCAGCGCTCGAGACCCGGCGCACTTGCGGCGAACGCTGCAAATGCCCGCGAGGCTTCCTCCTCGACGCCGTACGCGTCGTCGCCGTAGAAGTACGAGAGCGGCGCCGGCGGTGTCACGGCCGAGCGCGCTCCGGGGAGCGTGCGGCGTCGATCGCGGCCACCGTCCACGGCAGGCGACCCACCTCGCCCGGCGCGATCTGCGCCGCGTCGCACACGTCGCGCTCGAGCAGCGCAGCACGCCCACGGACCTGGCGCGCTTCCTCCGTCGACCAGCCGTCGCGGCGCGCGCCTTCCGGATATCGCCGCTCCCACGACGCGAACCGCTCGGCCATCGACTCGAGCTCCTGGCCCGCCCGCTTGTCCGCGTACGCGACGATTCGTTCCTCGCGCGTCGCGAAGGCCATCCAGCGCCCGAATGCCTCCCCGTCGACGAGCCTGGTCACAGGGTGACTTTCGACAGCTCGCGACAGCTCGGGATGGCCGCGCCGTGCGAGCCACTCCGCCCCGGCCTCGCCATGCGCAAGCCTCTTCGCGGCGTCGTCATCGGGGAGAATCTTGTCGACGTCGTGGAGGAGCGCGGCCGCTTCGACGAGGGGTCGATCGACCGCGATCCCCACCGCCTCGATGCGGTTCGCGAGCCACGCCGCGACCTCCGCCACGGCGCACGAATGCGTCATGTGCCACGACGGTGGGTCGAGGGACAGGAGCAGCGCGGCGGCGTCCGCGCGTCCGGGGACCGACATCCGGCCGATGGTACAGGAGGCTCGTCCGGCGGCCAGGTCGAGCGGCAGTTCGCCGCACCGCGGGTGGACCGCCGACGCTCCGAGCACGCGCAACGACACTCGCGGTGCCAGCGACCGCGATGCCGCACGCGAATGCTGCGGCGGTGGACCGCTTGCCCGGCACGGCGGTTGCGAGAATGGCGGTCGCCTTACGCGGCCCGGTCGTCATCACCGTGACGCGGTCGGCGTCGAGGGTGACCTGCACGGAGCCGTCCCGGTCGGTTCGCAGGACTTTCGCGCCGTGATCCGCCAGCCGGGCAAGCGTCGCGGGCGCCGGATGCCCGTACGGATTGCCCGCGCCGGCCGACACCACCGCAACGGACGGCGACACGAGATCGAGGAAGGGATTCGTCGACGACGTGCGGCTGCCGTGATGGGCGACCTTCAGGAAGTCCACGTGGGGGAGCCCGCGCGCGGCGAGCGTCGGGTCGATGCCCTCCTCGATGTCGCCGGCGAGGAGAAACCGCCGCCCCGCGACCTGCCCGAGCAGGACGATCGAGACGTTGTTGATCCCGGTTCCAGTCTCCGTCGGTTCGCGCGGCACCCCGCCAGGGTCCGGCCACAGCACCGCTAGATCGGCGTCGTCGACGGACAGACTGTCACCGGTCGCGAGGAGCGCGCTCGACGTGCCTCCCGCCGCGAGTCGTGCCGCCCACGCGGCGTAACCGGGTCCCGGCCCGCGCATCCCGGGCTCGAAGACGTGGCCGACGCGATACCGCCCGAGCAGCAGCGCGAGGCCCGCGACGTGGTCTTCGTGTGGGTGGGTGAGGACCAGCGCGTCGATGCGACGGTCCCACGGAGGAAGCCGCTCGTCGAGCGCGACGGCAAGCCGGTCCGGGTCGGGTCCGCCGTCGACGAGGAGCCGGCCGCCGCGCGAGCCCTCGACGAGGATCGCGTCGCCCTGTCCCACGTCGAGCACGGTGATTCGTGTTCGGCCGTCGGGGCGGTGGACGAAGACGATCGCAGTGGCGACGACAGCGGCGCCGAGCGCCGCAATCGCGAAGCGCTCCGTCGGGTGCCGCGGGGTCCGACCAGTTGCGACGCGGGCATTCGGTAACCCCTGCTGCCGAGGCGCGCCCGGCTGCGATTCGTGCCCCAGGAGTTGACGCGCGATCGAGCGCAGCGCGGGGGTCGCGATGATGAGGAGCACGACGGCGCACATTGCGGCGGCAACGACGTTGACCGGCGGATCGAGCGTCACGCTCGCGAGCGGCAGCGCGGCACCGGCACGAACCACACCCACGATCCACCCGAGGAGGACCCACGCAGGCAGGCCCGCCGCGGTCGCGACGATCGGCGGCGCTCCGAACACCACCGCTGCCCCCGCGAGAAGCGCGACGCCGCCGGCAGCCATCGCGGGTGCGACGAACGGCACGACGAGGAGATTCACCGCCGGCGAGACGAGCGACAACCGCCCGAACGCGCCGAGCACGATCGGCAGCGTCGCGGCCTGGGCCGCGAGCGAGACGCCGAGCCCCTCAACGAGCCACCCGGGCAGCCGGCCACGTCCGAGCGCCTCGATTCGCGCGGACAGCGGGGTCGCCCACACCAGCAGGCCCGCCGTAGCGAGCGACGAGAGCTGGAACCCGGCATCGCGGACAAGGTTCGGGTCGATGACGAGGATCACGACAGCGGCCCACGCGAGTCCCGCAACGGCTCGGCCCGCGCGACCCGTTTCACGCGCGAGCAGCACGACGGCGGCCATTGCCGCGGCTCGCAGCACGGATGCCGTCGCGCCGACGAAGGCGACGTACACGACGATCGCGACGATCGTCAGGACCGCTCGACGACGTCGATTCAACCGGCCAGCGAGCGCGGCCACGGACGCCGCGACGATCGCGATGTTCCAGCCCGAGATCGCGACGACGTGGCTCGCTCCTGCCGTCGTGAACGCCGCGGCGAGGTCGCGGTCGACCCGGTCGCGCAGGCCGATGAGGATCCCCGCCGCGAGGCCCGCCTCAGGTTCGGGGATCGCACGCGACAGCGCGTCGGCGGCCCCGCGTCGCAGCCGCTCGACGTCCCAGGCGCCCTCCGGCCTCGGCTGCTGATCGAGCGTTCGCGATCGAATCGTTCCCGAGACACCGATTCGCGCCAGGTAGGCGCCGTAGTCATCGTCGCTCGGCGGGTCGATCCGACCGGACACGAGCACGGCGTCGCCGGGTTCGATCGCCGGGAACCGCGGCAGCGTGGCCGCGACGCGGATGTCCGCTGCGTCGAGGCGGAGCGTCGCCGATTGCTGGCCGCCACGCGGGGCGGAGATCGTTTCGACGACGCCGCGCCATGGCCCGCGGCCTTCGGGAAGGGCGACGGTCGCGGCGGGCTGCGGACCGGCGGCGACGCGGAGCGCGATCACGACCACACCGAGGAGCGCGGGTAACGCGACTGCGACCGCGGGTGCGTATTGCGCGCGGTCGCGCGGAGCCGTAATGGCAGCGACGAGGACCGCGAGCAACGCAGGCCACACCGCGAGGGGTATCCGACCGGGGAGCAGCAGTGCGGCGCCCGCGACTGCCCCGATCGCGACGGCTACCGCGCGACCCACGTCATCGAGTCGTGATCAGCGCCCGGATCTTCTCCATCGTCGACGCGCCGACGACCTTGCGGCCGGCGAAATCGTCGACGCTTGCGAACGACTGTTCGTCTCGCGCGGCGAGGATCTTCGCCGCGGTTGCCGGTCCGATGCCGGGCAGAGCGTCGAGCTGGTCGGCTGTGGCGTGGTTCACGTCGACGAGCCCGCCGCCGGATTCGGAACCCGGGGCCGCGGAACCCGCCGAGGTGCTCCGCGGATCGTCCCGGGATGGGACGTGGACGCGGTCGCCATCCTTCACGGTCGCGGCGAGGTTCATCTGCGACGCTCTACCTGCGTCGAGCCGCGGGCCGTAGCCGCCCGCTGCGGCGACCGCGTCCGCGACGCGCGCGCCCGGGTGGAGCTTGTAGACACCCGGATCGCGGACCGCGCCCGCGACCTCCACGATCACCGGCGCGCCTCCCGCGGCGGTCCCACCCGACGCGCGTGGATCCGACGCCAGGGGCTCCGCCCCGGTCACCGCGACCGACCCGGTACCCGCGGTGGCAGCAAGCGCGAACGCTACGATCCCGAGCACCGCTGCCACCACGAACCCACCCAGCGCGAGACTCCGTCGCGCGCCGTCCGCCACGGTCGCCGTCGCGGGCTCCGCGGGTGCTTCAAGCGCGCGCCACGGCGCAGCCTCATCCGCCATCTCTGCTCCCCGGCGGGAGTCTTGTGGCTGGCGGGGAAATTGGACGTCCCGTCGTCTCGGGGGCACTTCCGACACGACAGGACGTCGCGGGAGAGACGCTACACGCGAGCGCTTAGCTGCGACTTACGGCGCGATTGCCCTGCGTCAGAGCTGCTCCCAGGCAACCCACCTCGTGCCGTCCCACCAGCGGTGCCACGTTCGCCCGTCGCGACCGGCGGCGAAGACGTCAAGCCGATGCGCGGACCACGACGACGCGGCGGGCTGGCCATCGGTCGCGAGCTCGCCGCCCAGCGACTCCCAGTCGTGCCACGACTGCCCGTCCCAGTAGCGGTTCCACAGCTCGCCGTCGGCGAAGATCGCGAAGACCTCCATCCGATCGACGGCCCACGCCGTGACGGCGGGTCCGGATGCCAACGTGCCGCGGAGTGACTCGGGCGCCGACCACGCCGAGCCGTCGAACGCCCGATGCCAAAGAGCCCGGTCCGCGTCGACCCAGAAAAGGTCGATTCGGTCCGGGCCCCAGGAAACGGCGGCGACATCGGTCATCGAATACGACGGTAGCGGACGCGCGCGTCCCGCCGTCAGGCGGGGACGCAGTCGCCTTCGAGGTCGTCCACGGCCCTTGATGCGTCGAGGCGTCGCGCGAACATGGCCGACTGTCGGCTGACCGCGGCAGCGAAGCGCGCGAGTGACCGGCGAGCAACACCGGGCGTCGCCAGCGGCAGCTCGTCCGTCTGAAACGCGCGGTTGCGCAGCGCTGCCTCATGCACGCGCTCATTCGCCAGGTCGAGGGCGAGGAATAGGTAGTGATTGGTCATTTGGACTGGTCCTCCCGTCCGGTTGGCGAGGAACGACGGCTCAGCGGTGATGGTCGTCCGGCATCGTCACGCGCGA
>DATFPL010000059.1:0-15086 GCA_035264845.1 Candidatus Limnocylindrales bacterium
GCGCTTGCAGTGGCATGCGGCCTCTCGTTGCTCATCGTGAAGGGCCTGCTCTTCCCGGGTTAAGGCCGCGATCGCGGGTTGCGTGGTGCACTTCGGGATGCGACGATCGCGACACGATGGCGGATGAACTCAGCCCAAGCGAGGTCGCGAGACGCGTCGGCGCGACCACGCGGACGGTTCAGCGGTGGATCTCGACCGGGGCGCTGCCGGCCCGGCGCGTTGGCGGCCGATGGCGTGTCGCGATTGGCGCGATTGACGCGTTCTCACGCCGCGAGGATGCGGTGTCCGCGACGATGGACGCGATCAACACCGTGTTCGTCGCGAACCGCGGCGAGATCGCGACCCGGATTCGGCGCACGGGTCACCGGCTCGGCGTCCGCGTTGTCGTGCCCAGGACGGACGGACCCGATGCGCTCGACCTCCTCGATGCTCGCGCCGTCGTCGCCGCCGCCGTTGCATCGGCCGCGGATGCCGTCCATCCGGGCTTCGGGTTCCTGGCCGAAAACGCCGCCTTCGCGGAAGCGGTCACGCGGGCCGGGGTGGCGTGGATCGGGCCACCACCCCAGGCGATCCGCGCGATGGGCGACAAGGCGGCCGCGCGCCGGCTCGCCGTCGAGCTCGGGGTACCGGTCATCCCAGGCTACGACGGCGACGACCAGTCGGACGTCGCTGTCCGCGCGGCGGCCGCGCGCATCGGTGCCCCACTCCTCGTCAAGCCCGCGGGAGGCGGCGGCGGCAAGGGCATGCGCGTCGTCCGCGACCTTGCCTCGTTCGACGACGCCGTCGCGTCGTCGCGCCGCGAGGCGGAGGCGGCGTTCGGTGACGATCGGATCGTGCTCGAGCGGCTCGTCGAGAGCGCGCGCCACGTCGAGGTCCAGGTTCTGTTCGACAGCCATGGCACCGGGGTGCATCTCGGCGAGCGCGACTGCTCGATCCAGCGGCGGCACCAGAAAGTCCTCGAGGAGACGCCGTCGCCGGCGGTCGGCGCGGAGCTCCGCCAGCGCCTCGGCGACGCGGCACTGAAGCTGGCGGCGGCTGTCGGCTACGTGTCCGCCGGAACATGCGAGTTTCTCGTCGACGACCGCGGCGGCTTCCACTTCCTCGAGATGAACACCCGCCTTCAGGTCGAGCATCCCGTCACGGAGATGGTCACCGGCCGCGACCTCGTCGCCGACCAGATCCGGATCGCCGCGGGCGAGCGGCTCGGGTTCACGCAGGACGACGTCCGGACCACTGGTCACGCCGTCGAGGTCCGGCTCTACGCCGAGGACGCCGAGGCTGGCTTCCTCCCAGCGACCGGCTCGGTCCTTGCCCTCCGGTGGCCCGACGGCGACGGAATCCGTGTCGACGCGGGGATCGAGCAAGGCGCCGTCGTCGGCGATCGGTTCGACCCGATGCTCGCGAAGATCGTCGCCCACGGCGCCGATCGTGATGATGCGTTCGATCGTCTTGCCAAAGCGCTCGACGCGACCGTGGTTCTCGGGCTGGTGACGAATCTGCGGTTCCTGCGGTGGCTCGTCCGGCAGCCGGTCGTCCGAGCCGGCGAGGCACGGATCGATACCCTCGACCGGATCTGGCCGCCGGACGGCTGGGCGTCCGCCACCGCGATCCCTGACGAGGTGTGGCAGGCCGGGGCGCGCGAGCTGACGTCGACCGCCGACATGCCCGATCCGTGGTCCGCCCCGTGGCGACTCAACGGCCCCGCGACGGTCGCCGTCGAATCGGAGGGGGAGCGTCGGACGGTTCGGCTCGCGAATCCGGGGCCTGGCCCGGCCGTGGCGCGGGACGGGGACGTCGTCCATCTCGACGTCGAAGGCCGCAGCGTCGAGTTCCGGATCGCGCCCCCACCCGACGTCGATCGCGCTGCGCAGTTGGCGGCTGGCGCGGGCGCGGCCGGCCGCGCGGACCTGACCGCCCCGATGCCCGGCGCAGTCCTCCGCGTTCACGCAGCGGCCGGCGACGTGGTGGATGCCGGCGCGCCGATCGTCACGCTCGAGGCGATGAAGATGGAGCACGTCGTCGCGGCGCCGGTCGCCGGCCGCATCGGAGACGTCCTCGTTGCGACCGCGGACCAGGTCTCGCGAGGACAGCTGCTCGCCACCATCGAGGCCTGAGGCGGTACGCTCTCCGGAATGGACACCAGCACCCGGCGTACGCCTTCCGCGCCGGCGACCCGCGAGCGGCTACTCGTCGAATGGCGCGCCGCCCGTCGCCGCCGCGAAGCTGCGCCACTCGGCAGCGACTCCTACCGCGAAGCGTGCGACGAGATCGCCCGGATCGAGGTCGACATCGCGCGCCTCGAACGGGCGATGGATCCGCCCCGCGTCTGACGACCGGCGCAGCCAGCCCGTGCCAACTCGCGTCCGGATCTACGAGGTCGGCTCGCGCGACGGGCTCCAGAACGAGGCGGTCCCGATCTCGACGGACGCCAAGCGGCGCTACATCGAGCTCCTCGCGGCTGCGGGGCTCCGGGAGATCGAGGCGACGAGCTTCGTGTCGCCGAAGGCGATCCCCCAGCTCGCCGATGCCGACGAGTTGCTCCGCGGCCTCGACCGCGGCCACGGGGTCCGCTACCCGGTTCTCGTTCCGAACGTTCGCGGTCTCGAACGGGCGGAGGCCGCCGGCGCGGACGCGATCGCCGTTTTCACGGCCGCGACCGACGCCTTCACCCAGCGCAACACCGGCATGACGGTGGGCGAATCGCTCGACGCCTTCCGTCCCGTGCTGGACCGCGCGGCCGAGCTCGGCTGGTGGCGTCGCGCCTACGTCTCGACCGCCTTCGGGTGTCCGTACAGCGGGCATGTCGCGCCGTCCCGCGCCGCCGACGTGGGCCGCCGGCTGCTCGACCTGGGAGCCGACGAGATCTGCTTCGGCGACACGATCGGCGTCGCGGTCCCGTCGCAGGTCGGTGGCGTCGCCGACGCCGCGCGCGCGGCCGGCATTCCCGTCGAGCGGACCGCGTTCCACTTCCACGACACGCGGGGGACGGCACTCGCGAACGTCGTCGCCGGGCTCGACGAAGGGATCACCTGTTTCGACGCGTCCACTGGGGGCACCGGCGGCTGTCCGTACGCCCCCGGCGCGGCCGGGAACCTCGCGACGGAGGACCTCGTGTATCTCCTCGACGGCATGGGAATCGAGCATGGCGTCAGCCTTTCGGGCGTCCTCGGAGCGGCCCGATTCATCGCCGCCCAGCTGGGCCGGCCGCTCGCGTCGAAGGTGGGGCAGGCGGGCGGCTGGGACCCTTCGACCGGCGCTCCGACGGGCCGACCCGCGGCGTGATTGCACTGAGCGTGAGGCGAACGGCGCTCCTGCTACCATCCGCGCCACCATGAACGGCGTCGTGCTCGTCCTGAACCAGAACTACGAGCCGCTGAACGTCTGCAACCTGCCCCGCGCCTTCCGCCTCGTCTTCGGGGAGAAGGCCGAAGTGATCGAGTACGACCACCAGGTGATCCGGACGCCGCGGACGGAGTTCCGCGCGCCGAGTGTCATCCGCCTTCAGCACCAGATCAAGCGACCGCGTCCCCGGGTCAAGCTCACGCGCCGCGAGGTCTTCGCCCGCGACCGCCACAGCTGCCAGTACTGCGGCCGGAGCAAGAACGACCTGACGCTCGACCACATCGTTCCGCGGCATCGCGGCGGCGGCCACACCTGGGAGAACCTGGTGGCGGCGTGCAAGTCGTGCAACCACCGCAAGGGCGGCAAGCTCCTCGACGAGGTCCGGATGCACCTTATCCGTCCGCCGTTCGAGCCGCGCAGCGACGTCTACTCGCTGTTCACGCCGTACCTCGCCGACGAGCACAACGAGGCCTGGCGGAGCTACCTCTTCCTGGGCCGCAACTGACGGACGCCTCCGTCGTGCCACGGACGGACGAACCCGCGGCCGGCCGCCGCGAACCGGTCATCCCGGCTGCGGTACAAGGGATCCTCGAGACGTTCTGGGCGAACGGCCACGCGGCGTACGTGGTCGGCGGTTCGCTCCGCGACGAGCTCATCGGGCGGCGGGCGTCCGACTGGGATCTCGCAACGGACGCTCGCCCGGACCGGATCGTCGAGCTGTTTCCGGGCGCCGTCTACGAGAACAAGTTCGGGACCGTCGACGTTCGGGCCGGCGGCGAGACGTACCAGGTCACGACGTTCCGGACGGACCACGACTACGGCGATCACCGCCGCCCGCACCACGTCGAGTTCGGCGACGAAATCGAAACGGACCTTGCGCGCCGCGACTTCACGGTGAACGCGATCGCTTGGGGCGCACGCGGCACGCCGGGCGGCGGGCGCGCGGGGCGCGCGGCGCTCGTCGACCCGTTCGGCGGCGCGCTCGACGTCGAGCGCCGCCTGTTGCGCGCCGTCGGCGAGCCGACGAAGCGGTTCGAGGAGGACGCGCTACGCATGATCCGCGGCGTGCGGCTCGCCGCCACGCTGGAGTTCGCCATCGAGCCGGCGACGCTCGCGGCGATCACGGACCGCGCGGCGCTCGTCGAGCACCTGTCAGGGGAGCGGATCGGGGCGGAGCTGGGGCGGCTCCTCGGCGCGCGACGCCCGTCCGTCGGCCTGCGGCTCATGGCCGACAGCGGGTTGCTCGATCGCGTGTCGCCGGAGCTCGCGGCGCAGCGCGGGATCGCCCAGAACAAGGTCCCGGGCGAGGACCTGTGGGACCACACGCTTCGCGCCGTCGACGCCGCGCCCGCGGCACGGCCCGTCGTCCGGCTGGCCGCCCTCGTCCACGACATCGGCAAGCCGGCGACCGCGGCGGACGGGCACTTCTACGGTCACGAGCGCGTCGGCGCCGACGTCGCGAGAGCCTTCCTCGAACGCGTCCACTATCCGCGCGCCGTGATCCAGCGCGTCGTCGCCCTCGTCCGCCAGCACATGTTCGCGTACGAGGCCTCGTGGAGCGACGCCGCGGTCCGGCGGTTCATCGGCAAGGTCGGCCGCGACATGCTCGACGAGCTGTTCGAGCTACGGATGGCGGACAACGCCGGCAGCGGGCTGCCACCGGACGTGGGAATCGCCGAGCTCAGGCGACGCGTCGAGGAGCAGCTCGCGGCGGACGTGGCGCTCGACCGGGGCGACCTCGCGATCGACGGCGACGACCTCATCGAGGAGCTCGGCGTCGAGCGCGGGCCCGCCATCGGCCGAATCCTGGGCCGCCTGCTCGACCGCGTGATCGCCGACCCCGCGCTCAACGAACGGCCGACGCTCCTGCTCCTCGCCGCGACGCTCGTCGAGGACGAGTCGTGATCGAGATCCTCCTCCAGGCCGAGCGCGCGATGTCGTTCGGGATGCTCGACCAGGCGGAGCGGCTGTACCGGCACGCCGCCGAGGCGGACCCGCTCAACTCGATCGCCGTCGTCGGCCTCGCGCGTGTCGCGATCGAGCGCGGCGACGACACCGCCGCGTATGGCCTCGGGATGGCGGCGCTCGAGATCGATCCCGAGAACCAGGCGGCGCGGCGGCTCGTCGACCGGCTGACCGAGGTGATGGCGGCGCGCGGCGAGGCTGTGCCGGAGGTGATCGCGACGCCCGACGTCTCGCCCGCTGCGGCGTCGGATGCGGCGATGCCGGTCCCGGGTGCCTACCTCCCGCCGGAGGAGGGGCGACCGGCGCCGCCACCGAAGCCGAAGCCGAAGCCGGCCGCGAAGCCGTCGGTGACGACGTCGATCACGCGCCGCCGTCTGAAGCGCTCGGGGATCATCGGCCGCCTGCTCGGCGGCGGGAACAGGCCCGGGAACGGCGACCCGCGGCGTCGCTGACGCCGCCTTCGGCGCCCCGTGGCACCATCGGGCAAACACCCTCAAGGTCAGGAGCGCGATGCGGATCCTCGTCACCGGCGGTGCCGGGTACGTCGGCTCGGTCTCCGTCGAGCGGTTCGTCGAGGCCGGCCATGACGTCGTCGTCCTCGACGACCTTTCGACCGGGCACCACCGCGCGGTCGTCGACGGGGCCCGACTCGAGGAGGGTTCGTACGCGGATCTGACGGCCGTCGCGGAGCTCCTCGACCACGCCCGCATCGACGCGATCCTCCATTGCGCCGCGCGCTCGCTCGTCGGCGAGTCGATCCGCGAGCCGTCGAAGTACTACCGCGATAACGTGGCGGGCGGGATCGCACTGCTCGAGGCCGCTCGTCGCGCGGGCGTAAATCGCATCGTCTTCAGCTCGACGGCCGCGGTCTACGGCGAGCCCGACGCAGTCCCGATCACGGAGGACTCGCCGCTCCGGCCGATCAACCCGTACGGCGAGACGAAGCGGACGTTCGAGGGTGCGCTTCGGTGGTACGGGGCCGCGTACGGGCTGCGCGCCGTGAGCCTCCGCTACTTCAACGTCGCGGGCGCGACAGAGCGCTGCGGCGAAGTTCACGACCCCGAGACGCATCTCATCCCGAACGTCCTCAAAGCCGTCGAGGGATCGGCGCAGCTGACCGTCTTCGGCGAGGACTACCCGACGCCCGACGGGACGTGCATCCGCGACTACATCCACGTCGCGGACCTGGCCGACGCGCACCTGCGCGCCCTCGACGCGACGGCGGAGGGCGACGAGCGCGTCGACCCGGCGCGCGCGCTCCTCATCTGCAACCTGGGAAGCGGCGGCGGCTTCAGCATCCGGGAGGTGCTGAAGGCGACCGAACCGATCGTCGGGCGGCCCGTGCCGCACACCGTCGGCGACAGGCGGGCTGGCGATCCGCCATCGCTCGTCGCGTCGTCACAGCGGGCGAAGGACGTGCTCGGCTGGGAGGCGCAGCGCTCGACGCTCGCCGAGATGATCGGATCGGCGTGGGAGTGGCGGCAGCGGCACCCGAGCGGATACTCGGTCTAGACGCACGGCGCCGCGCGTTGCGTCCCACGCACGTATCGACCAAGTAGCGGTCCTTTCTTCGCTTGGTGGTGCGTCCGGCGCACTGCGCAGCGAAGGAGCGGCCGGAAATTGCGTGCGACGCAACACGGAACCAGGTTCCTCCGCGTTGTTCGCTGGTACGTGCGTCGGACGCAACGCCGGACGGGAGGCGCCTCCGGGCTCTGACGTTACCGCGGCTCGATCGGCGCTGACATCGGGGCGAGCCGCTCCGGCGGTGTCGCAGGCTCGATGACCTCCCCGCTGCCCGCCCACCGGTCGCTTACCGGCCGCAGCAGCCACGCGCCGATCAGCATCGTCACGAGCAGGCTGAGCACCGCGAACTGGTATGCGCCCACGCCGAGCGAGTCGAACAGGACGAGGATCGTCGCGCCGTACAGCAGCTGCCCGACGACCTGCGAGCCCTTCCCGACGAGCCCGTACAGCCCGAAGAACTCCCCGAGCCGCGCGGGCGGAGCGAGCCGAACCATCAGGACGCGGTCGGCCACCTGGACGCCGCCGAGCCCGCTGCCGAGGATCGCGCCCGCAACCAGGAACAGCGCAAGCCCGGGCGCGCCGCGGATCCCGAGCGACACAGCGCCCAGCACGAGCCCGACGGCCCACGACGACAGCACGATCATCAGCGTCCGCTTCGGGCCGAGCGAGTCGACGAGCCGGCCCCAGCCGAAGCTCGCGATCACCGCGACGACCGTCAGGCCGAGGAGGACCAGCAGCGCCTCACGGTCGGACAGACCCATCGCCCGCGTCGTCACGACGGTCATCACGACGATGATCGTGTTGACCGCGTCCGAGTAGAAGAAGCGCCCGACGAGGAACCGCAGCAGTCCGGGCACCTCGCGTGCGTGGCGGACCGTCGTCCCGAGCTGGGACCACGCGCCCAGGACGTCGCTGGCCGCGATCTTCGGCAGCAGTGGCCCGGTCTCGCGCACGACCGCGAAGATCGGCACGGCGAAGATCGCGAACAGGATCGCAGCGACCGTGAACCGCGCCTCGACCGGCACGCCGAGCGCGACCATGAACAGCCCCGCGAAGATCGTCCCGCAGTAGCCGACCGCGACGCCGATCCCCGACAGCCGCCCCCGCGTCGCGGGCAGCGAGACGGACTTGAGCGTCGCGTCGTAGTAGATGAGCGCGGCCTGGTAGCCGAAGTTGGCGACGACGAACAAAACGATCCCGACCGCGGCGGGGCTCGGGCCGATGAACGCCGTCGGAACGACGCACAGCAGCGTGAATAGCAGGAGGAACGGCATCCGGCGCCCACCGCGGTCGCTGAGCGCGCCCAGGACGGGCGACACCATCGCGTTCAGCCCGACGCTCGCAACGACCGCGAGGCTGAGATAGACGTTGCCGTCGCGCTCGCCGAACCGGGAGTCGTCCGTGAGCCACAGCCCGATCGCGCCGGACACGACCGCGAACGAGAAGATCGTGTTGGCGAAGTCGTAGAGCGACCAGGCAACGGGCACGATCGGGCGCCCCGACGGCGTCAGCGCGCCGAGCGCACGAAGTCGCGACTGCTTCACGGGAGCGGCGGTCGTCGCCACGGCGCCGATGATAGGTCGCCCGGGGCGCGCCCGAAGACCCGATGTACGATCGGGCGATGGTGCAGGCGATCCCGAATACCCGCGATTGGCGCCCGCAGCAGTTCGGCCGGCGCGCCGCGCGTCACGTCGAGGATCCCGTCATCGAGCCGCTCTGGTCCGGCGTCCGCGTCCTCGCCCACGTCTCGGCGGATGCGGTCGAGCTTGTCGACGCGGACGGCGGCGCCCAGGACTGGCCCGACGTCATTCGCGAGCTCGCCGGCTCGATCGATGCCGGCGCGGCGGTCCTCGACGGCTACATCACGACGGAGGCAGCGAATGAGGGCGTCGGCCTCTACGGAGGCATCAGTGTGGAGCGCCCGACAGCCGTCGATGTCGCGCGACAGATGCTCTGGTTCGGCGGCGGGCGCAATCGCCGGCAGGAGCTGATCGATTCGCTCGAGGCGGACATGGCGCGGCCCTTCGCGCCGGGCGAGGAGGTGGTCTTCGTCGCGGTGGACCTGCTCGCGCTCGACGCGGAGCCCCTCCTCGACGTTCCGCTGCTCGAGCGGAAGCGACTCCTCGATGCCGTCGTGATCGAGGGCGACCGCGTCCGCCGCGGAATCCACGTCCGCCCGCCGATCGACGTCTGGATCAACACGTGGCGGACCCTCGGTTTCCGATCGCTCGCCTACAAGGACGCCAACAGCCGGTACATCCCGGGCGAGCGGAACGACGCCTGGGCGACGTGGTGGATCCCGAACCGCTGACCGTGAAGCTGCCGCGCGACCGCGCGACCGCGGGCCGGCAAGGCGCTCAGGTGCGCACCGGTGTACGGTGACGGGGTGTTCCCCGCACCGCTGACGACGTGCCCGCGACGGCCCTGACCCCGGCGGTCCGCGACGAGATCGCCCGGCTCGGTCGCGCGGACATCATGGTCGGGATCCCGAGCTTCAAGAACGCGGCGACGATCGGCTACGTCGTCCGCGCGGCGCAGGCCGGCCTCGTCCAGTACTTCCCGGATCTCCATCCCGTCGTCGTCAACTCGGATGCCGGATCGCCCGACGGAACCCAGCGCGTCGTCGTCGACACCGAGCCGCCGGATTACGTCGAGCAGATCCTCCTCGTCCGGCCGAAGAACCGGCTCGACCGGGTCAGCCTCACCTATCCCGAGATCGACGGCGTCGGCGGCAAAGGTGCTGCGCTGCGGACGATCTTCGAGATGGCGGCGGCGCTCGAGGTCCAGGCGCTCGTCGTGGTCGATTCGGATCTGCGCTCGATCGTCCCTGAATGGATCGAGCTCCTTGCCGGCCCGATCCTCAAGGGCGGCTACGACTTCGTCGCTCCGCTGTACGCCCGCTACAAGTACGACGGCACGATCACCAACACGGTCACCTACCCGCTGACGCGGGCGCTCTACGGCAACCGAATCCGGCAGCCGATCGGCGGCGACTTCGGCGTATCCGGCGATCTCGTTCGGCACTACCTGTCGCTCGACGACTGGACACCGGACGTCAGCAAGTTCGGGATCGACATCTGGATGACGACGTCGGCGCTCGCCGCCGGGTTCGCGGTCTGCCAGACGCGCCTGGGCGCGAAGATCCACGACCCGAAGGATCCAGGCTCGGACCTTGGCCCGATGTTCCGGCAGGTCGTCGGAACCATCCTCCGCCTCGCCGTTCGCTACGCCGACCAGTGGCTCACGATCCGCGGCAGCCACGACATCCCCGTCTACGGGTTCGAGCGGGTCATCGATCCGCCGCCACTCGACGTCAACACGCTCCGCCTGCTGACGGAGTTCCACCAGGGCTCGCTGACGCTCGAGGATCGCTGGCGCTCGATGTTCGCGGCGGGCAACGTCGAAACGCTGCTCGAGCTCGCCGCCGAAGCCGGGACACTCGCCGATGCCACTCGCGCAAAGCTGGGTCTGGGTGGCGACGGGGCGTCGACGACGGCGACGACAGCGCAGCTGGCGGACACGCTTGCGGCGTTCCACTTCCCCGACGACCTGTGGGCGCGGCTGATCTACGACCTCGTCGTCACGGCCCGCCGGCCGCCGGCGCCGCTCGAGACGCTCGTGGCGTCGCTCGTGCCCGTCTACTTCGGACGCGTCGGCTCGTTCATCATCGAGAATCGCAACGTCACGACGGACCAGGCGGAGGAGCGTGTCGAGCGGCAGGCTCGCGAGTTCGAGCTGTTGAAGCCGTACCTCGTCGAGCGCTGGAACGCCGAGGACGCCACGGATCGCGGCGACGGCGCGCGCCGCCCCGCAGCGGCGCGAGGCGCCTCGTGACCGCGAAGTCGCCACTCCCCGCGCGAATCCTCATCCCGGTCGCCAACCCGATGACCGCCGAGGAGCTCATCCGCCTGGGCTCCGCCTTGCTGGAGCCGCGTGGCGGCGCGCTGACCGCGCTCGGGATCGTCGAGGTCCCGGAGGGGATGCCGCTGTCCGAAGGCGCGACGCGCGCCCGTCATGCCCGCCGGCTGCTCCAGCGGGTCCTCGACTTCGCGCCGGAAGGGACGCCGATCCACCCGATCGTCCGGATCGGCCGCCATGCCGCGGAAGGGATCGTCGAGGCATCGGCGGAGCAGGAATCGGACCTCATCATCTTCGGCTGGGGCGGCAAGTCGCCGGCCGCCCGGAACGGCAACGGCGCGAGCGTCTTCTCGGCGACGATCGACGAGGTGGTCCGCGAGTCGCCGTGCGACATCGCGGTCGTCAAGCAGCGAGGCGCCCGCGAGATCAAGCGGGTCCTCGTCCCCGTCCGCGGCGGGCCCCACGCGGAGCTCGCGATTCGCTTCGCCGACGCGATCGCGCGCCGCCACGACGCCGAGGTCGTCGTCCTCCACCTCGTCGCGCCCGGGATGACGCTCGCCGTCCGCGCGCAGGCCGAGCACGCCCTGGCCGCGTTCATCAAGCAGCACGTTCAAGGCCGCGCCCAACCGGCGCTCCGCGAGGCATCCAACGTGCGCAACGCGATCCTTCGCGAGGCAGAGCACGCGGACCTCGTCGTCATGGGCGCGTCGGCCGCGCCGGGCGGCCACGACGGCTCGTCGTACCTGTTCGGTGCCCTGCCGGAAGCCGTCGCGCTGCGTGCCAAGCCGACGGTGGTCGTCGTCAAGACGCGCGAGATCATCGGGCGCGGCACGTTCGAGCAGCTCGCCCAGCGCGCCGAGACGCTCGCGGCCGCCGATCGCGCCGCGGAGGAGGCGCGAGCCGTCCCGGCGCGCGTCGAACGCTGGTTCGGGGAATCGAACTTCCACCACGGGGAGTTCGCGGATCTGCGACGCCTGGCCCAGCTGAAGGAGAAGCAGGGCCTCACCGTCAGCCTCGTCCTGCCGACGCTCGACGAGGAGGAGACGATCGGCCCGATCGTCCGGCGCGCCGTGCGCGAGATGATCGGCCGCGTCCCGCTGCTCGACGAGATCCTCGTCATCGACTCCGCGTCCACGGATCGAACTCGCGAGATCGCGGAGGCAGAGGGGGCACGCGTCGTTCAGCACCCCGACGTGCTCGCCCGCTACGGCTCGTTCCGGGGCAAGGGCGAGGCCCTCTGGAAGTCGCTGTACGAGACGTCCGGCGATCTCATCGTCTGGGCCGATACCGACGTCCGGAACTGGCACTCGCGGATGGTCTACGGGACGCTCGGGCCGCTGCTCCACGAGCCGCGGCTCCAGTACGTCAAGGGCTACTACCAGCGCCCGATCGTCGAGGGCGGCGTCCTCAAGGAGGGCGGCGGCGGCCGGGTCACGGAGCTCGTCGCGCGGCCGCTCATCAACCTGTTCTTCCCGGAGCTGTCCGGGCTCATCCAGCCGCTCGCGGGTGAGTACGCCGGCCGCCGGGCCTTGCTGGAAACGATCCCCTTCTTCACCGGGTACGCGGTCGAGATCGGCCACCTGATCGACGCGGCCGATCGCGTCGGGATCGAGGGACTCGGCCAGGTGGACCTGGAGCGCCGCGTCCACCGGAACCAGGAGCTCGAGGGCCTGTCGCGGATGTCGTTCGTCATCCTCCAGGCCGTCATGAAGCGGGTCGAGGAGCGCCGCAAGGCGCGGCTCTTCGCGGAGCTCGGGTCGACGATGAAGCTGCCGCGCTCGGGACGCGGCCGTCTGTCGCTCGAGGTCATCGAGCTGGCGGACCAGGAGCGGCCGCCGATGATCCGGATCCCGGAGTACCTCGAGCGACGGCGCGAGGCCGGCGCGCCCGGGATGAACGGCGTCGTCCCGGTACGCTCGCTCGAACCAGCGGGACGGTGACGCTGCCGCCCGCGGGGCGGCCGATGACCGTCGTCGTCGCTCCGGACTCGTTCAAGGGCTCGATGACGTCCGTCCAGGTCGCCTCCGCGCTGCGGGACGGGTGGCTGCGGGCGCGCGCCGCGGACACGGTCCTGCTTGCGCCGCTCGCCGACGGCGGCGAAGGGACCCTCGCCGCGATCGAGGCCGCTGGTGGATGGGAGTGGCAGGACGCGACCGTCAACGATCCCCTCTGCCGGCCAATTCGCGCCCGCTGGCTGCGATCCGTGGACGGCCATCGCGCCGTGATCGAGATGGCCGAGGCATCCGGGCTCTCGCGGGTCGCACCCGCGGAACGAGACGCCGTCGCGGCGACGAGCGTCGGGACCGGGGAGCTCGTGCGCGTCGCGATCGGTGCGGGCGTCACGACGATCCTGCTCGGCATTGGTGGCAGCGCCACGACCGACGGCGGCGCGGGACTTCTCGCGGGCCTCGGCGCGACGGCGGATCGCGACCGGGCGACGGCGGACCTCGGCGGGCTCGACGACGCCCTTGGGCGCGTCGACTTCCAGGTTGCGTGCGATGTCTCGAACCCGCTCCTCGGGGCTTCCGGCGCGGCCGCCGTCTACGGCCCGCAAAAGGGCGCGACGAACCGCGACGTCCGCGACCTCGACGACCGGCTGACGCGGTTCGCGAACGCCCTCGATTCCGCGACGGGCCGGTCGGAGCGCGACACGGCGGGAGCCGGCGCCGCGGGAGGCGTCGGATTCGGGCTGCTCGCGATTCAGGATCGGTTTCGGTCGTTCGGCCTTCGGCCCGGCGTCGACCTCGTGATGGATGCGACAGGCTTCGACGACAAGCTTCGCGACGCGGACCTGGTGATCACAGGCGAGGGCCGGATCGACGCACAGACGGCGTTTGGCAAGACGGCGCTCGGCGTCGCGAAGCGCGCGCACGAGCGAGGGATTTCGTGCATCGCGGTCGGTGGCGGGGTCACGCCGGAGGGCATCGAAGCGCTCGCCGGGCTCGCGACCGTCGTCCCCGTCGTCGAGCGACCGCAGTCGGTCGAGGAGGCGATGGCCGCGGGTTCCGCGCCCCTCGAGCGCTGCGGCGAGCGGATCGCGCGGCTCGTGGCGCTCGTGGCGCTCGGATGACCGCGTCGTCCTCTCCGGCGAAGCGCAAGCCCCGTCCGAAGAAGCGTCACTTTTCGAACCCCGGCGCCAGCTACGCAAAGCGCCTCGAGCGCTACCGCCCGGGTCTCGTCGCGTTCACCCTGGAGACGCTCCGCGAGCGGTACGGCACGCCGACGTGGGAGCGGCGCTTCGACCCGACCAGCGAGCTGATCCTGACGATCCTCACCCAGAACAGCGCCGACGTGAATGCGGAGGTCGCATTCGAGGCCCTCCGCAAGGCCTATCCGAGCGACCGGCCAGCCGAGGCGCACAAGCCGGGCAGCGGCTGGGGCGGCGTCGGTCTGTCTGAAGCGCCACCGCCGGACTGGGCGCGCGTCGAGTTCGCGCCGCTCCCCGAGCTCACGGACGTCATCCGGCCCGGCGGCCTCGCCAACCAGAAGGCGCCGCGGCTCCAGTCGACGCTCCGGCGGATCCGCGAGGAGCGCGCCGACTACTCGCTCGAGTTCCTCGGCGACATGTCGGCCCTCGACGCGCGCGCGTGGCTGACGCAGATCGACGGGATCGGCAAGAAGACCGCATCGGTGCTGCTCCTCTTCTGCTTCGGATCGCCCCTCCTCCCGATCGACCGCCACGTCGACCGCGTCATGCGACGGGTCGGGATCCTGCCGCCGAAGCCGTCGCTCGAGGAGGCCCACGACCTCGTCCTCGGCGTGTTCGAGCCCGACCAGATGTTCGAGGCCCACGTGAACCTCATCCAGCACGGCCGAAAGGTCTGCCACGCCCAGCGCCCGGAGCACGACGCGTGCCCGCTCCGTGCTCGGTGCCGCTTCTACGACCCGAAGGCGCCGTAGGACGTTCGGGCCCTCGAGCCCGGTTTCGGCGCTCCTATACTCGCCACCATGCTCAGCGGCGGACCGGGTGGGTCCTTCGGGGGGGCCCCGCGGATCCTCATCGTCGACGACGACCCGAACCTTCTCGTGCTCCTGGCCGATCAGCTCCGCGGTGACGGCTACGAGACGGCGACCGCGCGCGACGGCGATGAGGCGCTTCGCCGGCTCCGCGCCAGCTGGCCGGACCTCCTGATCATCGACATGATGATGCCGCGGATGGACGGCCTCTCCCTGGCGCGCGAGATCAAGGGCCGGGCGGACCTGCCGATCATCGTCCTTTCGGCGATCGACGCCGGCGACTCGAAGGCCGATCTCCTCGAGGAGGTCGCCGAGGACTACATCACGAAGCCGTACCACTACCCGGAGCTGCGGGCGCGCATCAACCGGGTCCTCCGCCGCGTCGGCGACCGGGTCCCCCGGCAGAGCCTCGTCCTGGGGCCGCGGCTGACCCTCGACCT